>JACMLC010000213.1 GCA_014379795.1 Pyrinomonadaceae bacterium | reverse complement strand
GACACACGCATGCGAGGCATCTATGCGTGATGAGCGTGACGGAAAAAACATATTGAATTTTGACGCTAAGTTGTGAAAAAGTCTTGATTTCCGCGCTCAAGTGGAGTATGGTCTGCCGGAAATACCTGTACAGGGCAATAGCTCAATAGACAATCCAGAAGAGAAGCGAAAGCACTTGTTGACAGGTATGGTTGACAGCGGCCAACTGTTTTGCATATAAACAGTGGTCGAAATTCTTAGCGAGAACAACAGAACAGTCGGGAGGCACGCGGGCGTGTTTGTGAGAAGCGCCACAAGAGCGGGCATTTTGAAAAATGCTTGGCTCCTCTCGCTGCTCCGCTCCATTCAACAAGCGGTTTCGGTCGAAGGGCGGTGGCAGTTCTACTTTATCGTTACATGCTTGTAGTTGGAGCGTCCCTTGCTCTAGCAAGAGCGCATCGAGAGATGGTCGAGTATCTATGACAGAGAATCAAATTCAAGCCATGATATTCGCCAGCATCCCGAGCCTTGTTAGGCAGGCCGCACAATCCGCAAACTTTTATACTCATTTCGCAGGAGGAATGCGATGAGATTCGCGAGAAGAGCGCTCATCAGTGCGCTCGCAATGTTGATTCTGTGTGCCGCAGTTTCAGCCCAAACTTTACGGAGTGAGGATGATCCTCGAAATATTGCTCCAACCATAGGTACTGGCGGCCCTCCGGGAGGGCCAACCGGACTCTTCACCGTTTATGACGGCCAGACGCTACGGCGCGGAGAGTTTACCTTCAGTGTTGCGTACAGCAACTTTGACCGCGATCCGGGCAATGTTGACATCGTGGAAGTTCCAGTGAGCTTCCAGATCGGCGTCAACGACCATCTGGAATTGTTCTTCAATACAGATGCCTATCGCGGGATTCATGTCAATGCACCGACGCATCTGTCGGGCTTCTATCTGCCAAACTCGCAGCTTTTCTTCGGCGGGGCTGGCAATGGCCTCAGAAGCGGGCCGGCGATCATTCTAGCGCCGGCAGGCATCGGGCCTATCAGCCTGACTTCGGTCTTTCGCGCGACTGGCAATCAACCCTTCACGGCGTATCCGTACGTGGGCGGTTTTGTGAGACTCGGTCTCTTGCCGCGCCTGATCACCGCGCCGATTAACACGCCGAATGGCGGGACCTTTGGCAGTGCAGCTGCTTTTCCGGGAATCGGGTCGCCCGTCGGCGGCATTTTGCCGGGCGTCGTTTTGGCGACGAACACTTTTATTTTACCATTCCCGTTTGGCACCTTTACGGTTCCAGCTTCGTTCACCACTGAGCCGGTTTATTTGCCTGACGCGCCGTTTCTCAATCGAGAGTACGGGCAATCTGCCTTTAGCACTTTCGTGGTCGGCGCAAAATGGCGGATCACCGAACCGGACAACGCGCTCGGCTTCGGCTTCATTCCGTTCTATCGCTTCTATGCGGACAAAGGGGATGATGCCAGCGGCTTTAACCAGCTCCAGCGCGGAGCCAGTCCCGGCGGTAATACCGGCGACTTTGGTCTCGTCATGTTCGTTGACGGACGCCTGAGCCGTTCAATCAATCTCTCGGCAAACATCGGTTACATCCTGAACAGTAATCCAAAGGGCACTTTCCCGACCGGTGAATTTACCCTGTTGGATCGCCCGGATGAACTGTTGGCGGGTGTCGGATTCGATTTCCCGATCAACGAGCATTTCCAGCCGATCCTCGAATTGCGCTCGACACAGTATATTGGTGGGCGCACGCCGAATGCTTTTGAGAACAGCCCGGTTGAAGGTCTGGCCGGTATCAGAATCTATCCCAAACGCTGGATGGGCTTTAGCCTCGGCTATCGTTATCACTTTAACCAGCAGGATCGGAATTCGTTTGAAGGCAGAGACGCCAGTTTTGTCCAAAATGTTCCGTTCCTCGGACCGCAAACAATTCAATCAACATCGGGTGGATTGCCGCGCGGTTTCCAGCCTTCCGAAGATGCACATGGATTCCTAGCGCAGTTCTGGATCGGTCGCCGCAATCCGCGTGCGCCGACCTTCCTGCCGAATCAGGCTCCGACGGTTTCGCTGTCTGCGGCAGAATCTATGATTACGCTGCCGTGCCCGCCCGGCTTCATCACACAATGCGATGTGAGTTCGGATCAAATGGTGGCTCTGACGGCTAATGCTTCAGACCCGGATGGCGATACGCTGCTTTACACGTATACGACGACCGGCGGACGCATTACGGGCGAAGGCGCTAACGCAACTTGGGATTTGTCGGGCGCACAGCCCGGCACTTACACGGCGACTGTGGAAGTTGACGATGGATGCGGCTGCGTGTCCTTCGCTTCGACCACTGTTACGATTGAAAGATGCACGCGCTGCACGCCGCCGTGCCCGACAGTCAGAGTTGACTGCCCGACTGATTTAGTGGAAGTCGGCCAGCCGATCACGTTTACTGCACACATTCAGGGTGGCGATCCGAATGCTTCCATCACGTACAACTGGACTGTTTCATCCGGTACGATCAGCAGTGGTCAGGGCACGCCTTCGATCACGGTTGATACAACGGGTCTGTCCGGTGGAGGTACAATCACGGCAACTGTTGAACTTGGCGGCGTAGCCCCCGAGTGCAACAGAACGGCTTCTTGCACATCTACGTTGCGCGAGACGCCTATCGCACGTAAGTTTGACGAGTACGGCAACATCGCCTTTAACGACGAGAAGGCACGTCTCGACAACTTTGCGATTGAACTCCAGAATAATCCTGGCGCACAGGGCTACATCATCGCTTACGCAGGCCGTCGTGCCCGCACCGGCGAAGCCCAATCGCGCGCGGATCGTGCGAAGGACTATCTGGTCAATACGCGCCAGATTGATTCCGGACGCATCGTGACGGTGGATGGCGGTTACAAGGAAGACCTGACGGTCGAACTCTGGATCGTGCCGACAGGCGCGAATCCGCCGACCGCCGCGCCGACCGTAGATGCCAGCGAAGTGCAGATCATCAAAGGCAGGGCAACAACTCGCCGTCGTGGTCGCCGTCGCTGAGCTTAACGAAACGCTCGCGGCTTATCTGATAAGCTGCGGCCATTAACCAGAGGCGGGCGATGTTTCTCCGTGCAAGAGAAGCATCGCCCGCTTCTCTGTGATTGTTCGGGCGCATTTCCGGGTGTAATATTTTGTACAACCGCCTTTGTAGCGTCCTGCATCCTACAAGGGCTTCTGTCAAAGAGGCGCGAGAAAGTCTGAATGCCTCTCGAAACTCTTTGGCCGGAAGAGGTTTAGCCGTTCGGTAAATTATAATTTTTGAGATCAATGAAAAAAATGCTTATGCGAAGAATCAAACGTTCCCTTTTGCTCCTTGCTTTGATGGCTCTCGTGTCCCCGCTCGCGATTCATCCACACGCAACGCAGGCCGTCGGCGGGGCGGACGGCGCGGCAGAGGCTGCGCAATATCCAATGGAATGGCGTGTGACGGGGCCGAGCGGCGGAGACGTGCGTGCGCTGGTGGTTGATCCGAACGACCCGATGCGCTTTTATTTCGGCTCGCTCGACGGTCAGATTTATACGTCCGGCGACGGCGGAAAGAACTGGAGCTTGTTCGTCAATTTTAATCGTCCGAAGCTGTTCATAGACAACATCATCGTTGACCCGCGCAACTCGCGCACGATCTATGTCGCAGCGCATCGCCATACGGAGCCGGGAGGCTTTTTTAGAACCACAGATAGCGGAAGCACCTGGCGCGAATCAACAGAGCTACGCGGCGAAGCCGTCCATTCTCTGTATCAATCGGAAGCCAATCAAAACATGCTCCTCGCGGGCACAAGCCATGGCCTTTATCGCTCTCTGAATTCAGGCGAGTCCTGGACGCAACTGCCGACGACCGGGATGATTAATCTCAACGTCGAATCCATCGCGATGGATCCGCGCGGCACCGAAGTGATTTACGCGGGGACATGGCATCGTCTCTTCAAGTCTACGAATGGCGGGCAAACGTGGCGGCTGGTCAAAGAAGGCATGATAGATGATTCCGACGTGTTCGCCATTGACATAGACCCGCGCGACCCGAATCACATTATCGCCTCGGCTTGCAGCGGCATTTATGAGTCGAAGGATGCGGGCGAGAAGTGGAGAAAAGTGCAGGGCATCCCTTCGCAATCGCGCCGCACGCGCGCCATTCTCCAACATCCTTCAGTGCCCGGAATAGTCTTCGCCGGAACCACAGAAGGCTTCTGGCGTTCGACCAACGGCGGCGATTCGTGGACGCTGACGACATCGAAACAGCTTGAGATTAATTCTATCTCCGTGCATCCGCGAAATCCGAATACTATTTATGTCGGCACCAACAATTATGGTGTCATGGTTTCGCAGGACGGCGGAAAATCTTTCGCGCAGAGCAATGGCGGATACAGCGGACGCTTTGTCAATTCTGTCATGGCTGATCGCGAAAGAGCCGGGCGCATGTACGCCACGACGATCAACACGACGACCGGCGGCGGCTTCTTTTTTATCAGCAGCGACGGCGGCGCGACGTGGCAGCCCTCCATGCGCAACATGCCGAACCGCTTGATCACCCACGCCATTTTGCAGGATGAGCGCGATGCGAACGTGCTTTATCTCGGCACTAATCTTGGCCTCTATCGTTCTGCGGATCGCGGCGCATCATGGGCGCCGATTGGCGCGCCCAAAATTGAGGCCGCGCCAAAAGGTAAGAAGCCCCGTCGCGGAAGAGCTACCACCGCCAGCGCTGCCTCCGGCGCGGCTCTGCGCTCAAATGACATGATTAAGCGCGGGCAGGAAGCCTTAAATGCCGCCGGTTATAATGTCGGCGTGCCTGACGGCAAAGCCGGGACGCTGACCATTACGCAGCTCAGAAAATTTCAGGCAGACAGAAGCATTCCGGTTTCCGGCAAATTTGATAATGCCACTTTGACCGCGCTCGGTCTGGCGGGCGGAGTCCAGACCACCAACGACCGTGGCAAGCTGCCTGTGCCTGTGGTTGCTTTGACCGATGCCATCAATGCCCTTGCGCCGACGCATGACCAGCGTGACGGGCGAACCGGAATGCTGGCGGCGACGAATGCCGGTCTGTATCGCACTTATGACCCGGCGCGCGGTTGGGAAAGGCTTAGCTATCAGGTCGGTTTTGACTCGCGCACGACATGCCTCTCGACCAGCGCACAGAATCCGCAAACCATCTGGGCTGGGACTGCTACTTCCGGCGTCCTGGTCTCGCGGAACAGCGGCGAAACATGGCAACAGGTCAGGGACATTCCGGCGAATGCTCCGATTAGCGCGGTTGTGCAAGACCCGCAACGCTCGGCTTATATTTATGTAGGCACCAAGCACACGCTGTATGCTTCGCGTGATGGGGGCGAAAAGTGGATACGGCGCGGCGGGAATCTCCCCTACGGCGACTATGCGAGCATTCTGATTAACCCTGAGAATACTGACGAAGTCTTCGTCGGCAGCGCATGGGAGAACGGCGGCGGCGTTTATCGCTCGGTCAACGCGGGTGATATCTGGCTAAGGATTGACCCGCGCGATGCGCGCCTGCCGAGTCAACGCATCTGGGCGCTTGCTTTTGCAGGGCGCGACCAGAATCGCCTTTTCGTCGGCTCGCATTCTGCCGGCGTCTATGTCGCGGAGAGAAATGGCGGATCGGCGTTGAGAACGGAAAGATAGGGAGCAGTTAGCAGTCGGCAGTTGGCAGTTAGCAGCGAGTAAAATAAACATTACGCTTTCTCATCGCTGTTACTGCCAACTGCCAACAGCTAACCGCCAACTGTCTCTTATCGCCTTGACAGGCTTGCATTTTGGCGTGTACATTGCCCTCCTATCCGGTCACGCGACCGGCGATAGTCGGACCAAGCGGGCGACTAAGAGGACGTGGAAATCGAAAACTTTTAAGCCAACTTTTCCCAAACTCTCGACTGCTCGAATCCCCCGTAGGTTTTCCCTCCGACTTATCGCTGACAGAAGTAACTTTAAACAGAGCCGTTCATATTCCAGAGCGCATGAATTCTCAGGAATGGTGAGTGGCTAAAAGCGTGTGGCCGGGTATGGTGCGAATAAGCTCTTTCACGCACCGAATTTCCAGCAGGAGCCCAACAGGAGTTTGCATGTCCACCGAACAACCCAAGCCGATTGACGGCGAGGAAACAAATAACCAACCTTCACCCGAAGCTCAAGCCCCGCAGGCGCCTGCGGCAGGCGAACAGAATACCGCTGCCGCCTCGACTGCGACTGCGCCGGCTGCTAACACCTCAACCCCTCCTGCTGCGCCCAGCGCAGAAGCGGATGATGATGATGACGCGCGTCCCTCCGGGGATATGGATTTCGGCGCGATGCTCGATCAATTCGAGCAGGAGCAGGCAGCCTTTCATGAAGGCGAAGTCGTGCGCGGCACCGTCGTCGGCATCACTGAGCGCGGCGTCGTCATAGACTTTGGATACAAATCCGAAGGCATCGTCAATCAGGCCGAGTTCATGGAGAACGGCGAGTTGATGGTCAAGCGCGGCGACGTGGTAGATGTCCTTGTCAAAAGCATGGAGACCAGCGAAGGCTATCCGGTTCTCTCTCGCGCAGATGCCGTCCGCATGAAAGCATGGGATGAGCTAGAGAAGGCGTATAGCGAAAACATACCGATCAAGGGACGCATTGTCGAGCGCATCAAAGGCGGCTTGCGTGTGGACATTGACGGCATCGCGGCTTTCCTGCCCGGCTCGCAGGTGGACACGCGTCCCGTGCGTAACCTTGATAGCTTACGCAATCAGGAGATCGAAGCCAAAGTCATCAAGCTCAATCGCAAACGCTCGAACGTCGTCCTCTCGCGCAAAGCTCTCTTGGAAGAACAGAACGCGGGCAAGAAGGATGAAACGCTCGGGCAGATTGAAGAGGACATCATCGTCGAGGGGCAGATTAAGAATCTGACGGACTACGGCGCATTTGTTGATCTGGGCGGCATTGACGGTCTGCTGCATGTAACGGATATGTCTTGGGGACGCCTGCAAAATCCTGCGGAGCTTTTCAAAGTCGGCGATAACGTGCAGGTCAAGGTGCTCAAATTCGACCGTGACCGCGAGCGCGTCAGCTTAGGCTACAAACAGCTTGTCCCGGACCCGTGGGCGAGCATCGAAGAACGCTTTCCCATCGGCAGGCGCATGCAGGGCAAGGTCGCAAGCGTCGCAGACTACGGAGCTTTCATCGAGCTTGAGTCTGGCGTCGAAGGCTTGGTTCACGTTTCCGAAATGAGCTGGTCTAAGCGCGTCAAGCATCCATCGAAACTGGTTAATGTCGGCGACACTGTGGATGTCGAAGTCCTGAGCGTTGACCCGAAAGCGCGCCGCATCAGCCTCGGCATGAAGCAGGTGCAGGCCAACCCATGGCAGACGCTCAAGGATCGTTATGAGGTCGGCTCGCGCGTGCGTGGCCGCGTGCGTAATCTGACTGACTTCGGCGCGTTCATAGAGGTCGAAGACGGCGTTGACGGACTCGTCCATGTCTCAGACATCTCGTGGTCGAAGCGCATCAAGCATCCCGGCGAGATACTCAAGAAGGGACAGGAAATCGAAGCCGTTATCACCAGCATTGACGCAGAGAGCCGTCGCCTTTCACTCTCTATCAAAGACCTTGAGCCGAACGCTTGGGATCGCTTTGTCAACGACCACAAGCCGGGCGATGTCGTGCATGGCAAGATCGCGCGCTTCGCTAACTTCGGCGCGTTTGTCGAGCTGGGCGATAACCTTGAAGGTTTGTGCCATATCTCAGAGCTTTCCGAAGAGCGTGTGGACAAGCCCGAAGATGTCGTGCAGTTGGGTCAGGAAATGGACTTCCGCATCCTGCGGATTGATCCTGAGTCAAAGAAGATAGGTCTTTCGGCACGCGCCGCAGGCAGCGACGAACCAGTTGCTGATGCGAAGAGTTATTCTTCGGACGCGAAAGGCGGCATGGCAAGCTTGGCCGAGCTAGCCGATTTCTTTGGCAACACGAAGAGCGATTCTGAAGAAGAGCGCGAATCGTAAATCCCGTCAAACTTTAACCACTAAGGCACAAAGACACAAAGGAGATTCAAATTCTTTGTGTCTTTGTGCCTTAGTGGTTAATTCTTTCTCTCCATACAAATCTATGTAAAATGTTGCACGCGTGTCAGTTCCGTCTTGCCGTGAGTCTGCATTTTCTGCTACTGTAAGCATCAGTTTAGTTATCCTTACCCGATCAAACATCATGGTGATTCGTTATCCACTTAGGGGTTTTGAATGCGTTTGATGTCTGTATCCTGAAGAGGCGAGAGGTCATGGCAATGACGAAAGCAGAGCTGGTTGAAGATGTCGCGCGCGCGGCGGAGCTGACGAAAAAGGACGCCGAGCGGCTGGTCGAGATCGTCTTCGAGAGCATCATCGAGACTTTGAATCAGGGCGAGAAAATAGAGCTGCGCGGCTTCGGCTCATTCCGTGTGCGCGAGCGCGGCGCGCGGCGCGGGCGCAATCCCAAAACCGGCGACCCCGTCAATATTCCCGCCAAGCGCGTCCCGTATTTTAAACCGGGCAAGGAACTCAAAGAATTGATTAACGAAGAGACGGCTCCTGCGCCTGCGCCATCAACCGAAAGCCCCGCCGTGACGAGCGGCAGCGACGAAACGAACAGCACGCCTCCCGGCTTCTGATTTTTCAAAGGAGCGGCCTCTCCCGGAGGTTTAGCTGAAGTGGACAGACTCTGGACGCCATGGCGCTACGATTACATCAAGTCAGGCTCAGGTGACAAAGAGCAAGAAGACTCTTGCGTCTTCTGCTCGCTACAGGAAGACGCGGGCGACGATGCCGAAAAATATATCCTCCACCGCGCCGCACACAATTTCATAATCCTCAACATCTATCCATACATCAGCGGTCACCTGCTCATCGTTCCATACCTGCACGTCGCGGAGCTTGACGCTGCTCCGAAAGAAGTGACGGACGAGTTGATGGATTTAACCAAACGCTGCCAGACAGTCTTGCGTGAAACCTATCACCCGCACGGCTTCAATCTGGGCATGAACCTCGGGCGTGCCGCCGGAGCCGGAGTCGCAGGCCACATACACCTGCACATCATGCCCCGCTGGACGGGCGACGCCAATTTCATGTCAACCGTCGGCGAAACGCGCGTCATCCCCGAAGACCTTGCGACGACTTATAAGAAGTTAAGCGGGCAATTTTGAGTGAGTGAGAACTGTTGTTCAATGCTTTCCGGCTTTATGCGGAATCGCTTCGTCCTCAACCTCGCCGCCCTTGCTAATCGGAATCTCTGAGGGCTTGCTGTAGCTGACGCCGCGTTCCTCCTTGTCGAGTTCTGCAAGGGACAGCGTGCTTGATGAAGGCGGATTGAAGCCCGGATAGTCTATGCGCGCGTGATAGATGGCCGTGAGCGAGGTAATCATGGATTCTTTGAGGGTGGTCAATTCGCGCAGGGTGAGATCACATTCGTCCAGTTGGCCGTCGCTGACGATGGCGTCAACAATTTTAGTGACGATGGAGCGTATGTTCTCAGGGTCTGGACGCGCCAGCGAGCGCGCCGCAGCTTCGCAGGAATCCGCGAGCATCATAATCGCAGCTTCTTTGAATTGTGGCTTCGGACCCGGATAGCGAAAATCGGTCTCGTCAACCTCTTCGCCTTCGGCTGCTTCGGCCTGTGCTTTGCGCAGGAAGAAGTGCAGCGTGCGCGTGCCATGATGCTGCGGGATAAAATCCGCGATGCGCGTCGGCAGGCCGATCTCTTTCGCCAGCTTTAAGCCGTAAGTGACATGGCTCGTGATGATCTTCGCGCTCTGCGGGGGGCGCAGGTGGTCGTGCGGGTTTTCACCAATCTGATTTTCAATAAAATATTCAGGCGCGGCGGTCTTGCCGATGTCATGATAGAGCGCGCCGATTCGCGCGAGCAAAGGGTTGGCTCCGACCGCGCGACAGGCTTCTTCCGCGAGTTGCCCGACGGCGTGCGAGTGCTGGTTTGTGCCGGGCGCACGCAGGGCTAATTGTCCGAGGACGGGCAAATCTGCGTTCGACAGTTCCAGCAGCTTAACGTCCGTCAGGATGCCGAAGAAGGATTCATTGACAGGCACTCCGCCCGCCGTAAAGACTGTGGTCAAAAGCCCGCCGCCGATGCCGCATCCGACCGCCAGCAACATGGTATTCAGAGACCAAGCCTTCTGCGCGTAAGCCATCAACGCGATTGCCATCAACGCGTTGACCATGCCGACAAAAAGACCCGCGAGCGTGACCGACTGCCGCTCTCTGTAACGCCCTATGCCGTAGATGGCTGCGGACGAAGAGATGACCGCATAGAAGGCTATGGACATGCCGTTCGGCGCAATCAGCCCTGCACAGAGAGCCGTGAAGAGTCCTGTGATTAAAGCGAGCTGCGTGTCTGCCAGCAGCGCTACGAGCAACGCTGCCGAAGCGAAGGGAATGGCAAAGCTCCACAGCATCGGGTCGTCAAAAGGAGCGTTGATACGCGAAGCAGCAGTAAAGTCAGCGAGCGCGAATCCGATACGCAGCAGAGTCGTCTGCACGATGACCGCAGAGCCGACGAGCGCGAACGCCCTGCGCTTTGACAAACCTAAACTGATAGCCGTGCTTCTGTGGTCAACGAACTCCCACACCACCCAGAACAACGCTGCGATGAGAAACAACAGACCCATCAAACGCCGCCACGGGCGTTCGCTGCGCCCGTATGGGCGGATGGCCGCAAGCTGTGAAAGCACATGTTGCGTGACAGTATCGCCTTCGCGCGCGATGACCTGTCCGCTCTTGAGCGAGATAGCTGCCGGGACGGCCTTAGCCGCCGCCGCATCTCGCTCAATCTGCGTCGCAGCCTCGTCGTACATTACATTAGGTTTGACCTGCGCCAGCAGCGCCGTAGCAATCGCTGCCCTTTGTTCCGCAGACCGGTCGCTCAGCTCGTTGAGACGCGAGCGTAGGTTCTGATGCGCGGCGGAGAGAGACATCGTGCGTGTCTGCTGCAAAGAGATGACGTTGCGCGTGGTTGGATTCTGAATGTCAACCAGCAATATCTCTGGCTTCAAACGCCGCTCATCTTTATCTTCATAGATGTATGCGCTGTTGACATCGCGAAGCAGGCTCGTGAGTGTTTCCAGATCGTTATCATCAAAGCGACGCGAAGCAGCAGCCTGTCTCTTCAAGCTTTCCCATTCCGCGCGAAAGCTCTGCACGGCGCGGTCTGTGCGCCCCGAATCATATGTGAAGACAGGCCGTGCCGTCTCCATCGCTTCGCGCCGGCGGCGTTCGGTTTCCGTAGTGTCCACGCCCGCCACATCCGTCGGCGCGAAAATAGTGCTGCGCACAACATCACCTTCTTTATAATTTTCGGTGAAGGCGCGCGAGAATGGATTGCCGACCAGCAGGGTGGTGACGAGGACGAAAAAGATAAAAATGATAATCAGGCGCGTTGGTGGTGAGAACCACTTGAACGGGCGAGTTAGAAACTCCACCGCCGCATTGCGCGCACGCGCAAATGGCGAAACCAGTCTTGGCCTGCGTTGACTGCTCATTTAGTTGTAAGCGGCGAACTCTTCCTCTGCTTCAGCTTCGATTGATTGATGCGTCGCGGGACGCTCGACCAGATTGCGCGCGAGCAGCTCTCCGGCTCTTTCAAGCATGGGTCGTATGGATTGCGGCTCAAGCGCAGAGATGGCTATGCACTCACGCGTTCCGCCCTGCGCCGCCATTCGCATCATCGCTCTTAAATCTTCCCGGCCAACCAGATCGGACTTGTTAAAAACAACAAGGCGCGGGATGCCTCCATAATCTAATTCGTTCAAAATCCGCTCGACAGATTCAAGCTGCTGCATCCATCGCGAGTTGCCTGCGTCAACCAGATGCAGGAGCAAGTCGCTGCCGCTGATCTCTTCCAGCGTGGCGCGAAAAGCGGCAATCAAATCCGGCGGCAAATCGCGTATGAAGCCGACCGTGTCGTTGATGATTATTTCCTGCTCGTGCGGCAGCCGCAGCCGACGCGAAGTCGGGTCGAGCGTGGCGAACATGCGTTGCTCCGCATGGACTTTGCTCGCCGTCAGCGCGTTGAGCAGCGTGGACTTGCCCGCATTCGTGTAGCCGACGATAGAGATAACAGGGAACTCGCGCCGCATGCGCTCCTTGCGCCGCTCTTGCCTGCGCTGGCGTTGCGCCTGAATCTCTTTTTCCAGACGGCTGATGCGGTCGCGCACGCGTCGTCTATCCGTCTCAAGCTTGGTTTCGCCGGGGCCTCGCCCGCCGATGCCGCCCGCGAGCCGCGAAAAGGCAGAGTCATGCCCGGCGACCAGTCGCGGCAAAAGATATTTCAACTGTGCCAGCTCCACCTGAATCTTACCCTCACGCGATTGAGCGCGCTGCGCGAAGATGTCAAGGATGAGCTGCGCGCGGTCTATCACTTTCAAATCCGTAGCATCGGAGAGCGAGCGCACCTGCGTCGCGCTTAATTCGCGGTCAAAGACGATCAGGTCTGCGCCAAGCTGCAAGGCGCGCACCAGCAAATCTTCGAGCTTGCCTTTGCCAAGCAATGTGCGAGGGTCAATCGCCGTGCGACGTTGAATAATTTCGTCAAGCACGACCACTCCGGCAGATGTCGCCAGCTCGCGCAGCTCTGCCATAGATTCTTCAGCCTCTGCCAGCGAGCCGCTTGTCACTCCGACCAGAATCGTGCGGTCGCGCACGTCCGCCCTTCTGGTTGCGCGACGATTGCGCGCCATCTCTTCTTCCAGAGAATTGATGAGCGCGAGAAAATCCACATCCAACTGCGAGGGAATCTGCGGCTCAAGAAAAGCGTAAGGCTCAATAGCATCGTTTGCATCAAGCGCATCCGCAGTCGTCGGCAACAAATGAGCCGCGCGCACCAAGCCGGGCAAGCCCGTCCGCTCGTCCACATCAAGCGCGGCCATCAAGTCAAGCCGCAGCAGTGCGAGGTCTGTCAAATCGTCCTGCGTCAATTCTTCACCACGCAGGTGCGTATGCACACAACGCAGCCCGCGAAAGCGATCAGCCGCCACGCGCGTGCGCTTCAAATCCGGCAGCTCTATTCGCCGCGCATCGCCGACCACCACGTATTCAACATAACCTTTGCGGTCAATCAAGACGCCGATCTGCCTGCGTGTCTCATGCGAAAGCTCCGTCATCTGCCTTGCAAACTCGGGCGTCACAATCTGGTGCGGCGCGATGCGACGCGAATAAAGCTTCTCGATGCGACGCAACTGATTGGGCTTTAGACCCTGCGTGTTCCCCTGTACGTTACTAATAGGCCGTCTCCTCCGGTGAAGGAACGTTTAAAGTGTTTGGGGAGTTTAGACAGTTCATAGAGTTCGGAGAGTAAGACGAAGGGCTTTTACTCACTAAACTCCCTGAACACATCAAACTCTCTAAACTCTGTGTGCTGATACAAAAAGATTGAAGCGAGCGGTAAGCATCGGACGCTGTGGGAAAATCTCTGGAATTGCTCTGCGAAGCTGGTTCGCTTGGTCGCTTGAGCATGGCGAAATTTTTAGTCAAGCCTTTGGATGCTCTGCAAAAGCAAAAGGACGCCCCCTTTCAAAGGCGCGACCGGAACAGCTCGACCGCCGTGAATTATAACAGAGAGTTTGGAGAGTTCATAGAGTTTAGAGAGTTTGGAGAGTTAGAAGCCGTTTGGGCAATTCTTATTAATGCCGCGCGAGCGGCAATGAGAAGGTAGCCAGACGTGCAACGTCTGGAATATATGGAAACAACAGGTTGCGCCTTGAAGAGGCGCGCAGATTCTCCCCGCCCCTTCAGGGCGCGAATGATTGAGCCATGAGACCAGAGGCTGCGCCTGCGGGGCTGGCCTCTGGCTACCTTCTCGCTGCGCCTCCGGCGCACCAGAGGGTTTTTCAAACAGCTTCTAACTCCATGAACCCTATGAACTCTCTGTACTCCCTAAACTCTTCGAACTCTCCAAACTCCCCTCAGTTAGACACTGCTCGCGTGCTCGCGTAATATGAACGCCGGTCATAATTTGTGATTTTTCGGGAGAACTCTAAGATGAGCGGAGCGGGGCGGATCACGCGTGTTGATCCTGCGGCGGGGATACCGGGCGGCGAGGTGGCGGTTGATTGCGATGGTTTTGATACCAGCAGCATCGCCACATGCGCGTGCCTGTTTGACGGAGAGCGCGGCCATCTGGTCGGCGGGTCTGCGCACCGCATGCTGGCTCTGGTGCCCGAAAATAATTTTGGCGGAGATGTCGAGGTCAGGCTGGAAAGCGACGGCGAGAGAAGCGAGCCTGCGACCTTAATCATCGGCACAAAGCTCGCCGAAGAAATGCATCCGGTCGCTAATCCTGCTTTTGATCCTGACGACGGCGCATTGTATGTGACGCGCTCAGGCTCGCGCGGCCAGCAGCTTCCAGTGACGCTTTTTCGGATTGACCCGGCAGGCGAAGTTCAAGAGTATTCCGGCGACATCACCAACCCGACAGGCATCGCTTTCGATTCTTCCGGGCAGATGTTTGTCTCAAGCCGGATGGACGGCAATGTCTATCGCATCACGCCTTTCAAAGAGGCCGTCCCGTTCGCGCAGAATTTAGGCGTCGCCACAGGCTTGGCTTTTGATTCGCGCGGGCGCTTGTATGTGGGTGACCGCACGGGCACGATCTATCAGGTCAACGACATCGGAGAAGAGCAGGCTTGGGCGCAGCTAGAGCCTTCCGTGTCGGCTTATCATCTGGCCTACGGGCTGGATGATGCGCTTTACGTGACTGGGCCGACCGTGTCGAGTTATGAATCAGTGATGCGGATTGACGCGAGCGGCACGCCGGAGGTTTTTTATCGTGGACTCGGCAGACCGCAAGGGTTGGCTTTTGACCTTGAAGGCAATCTTTATGTCGCGGCGTCTTTGCGCGGGCGGCGTGGTATTGTTCGCATCACTCCAAACGGCTCGGAGGCGGAGCTGTTTGTCGCCGGAATGAATGTTGTCGGCCTTGCTTTCAGCGCGGCGGGTGAGATGGTAGTAGCTACGACTGATGCTGTTTACAGCCTGCCGCTGGACATTCAGGGAACGCTTTTGAGTTAGCGTGCCGGTAAAAGAAAATCTAAACCTGCGCCTCAGCTTTGAAGGTTTTTGACAGTGCTGAAATGGGCGTGCTACTTTGGCCTGCTTTGAGTAATGCTGTTTATTTGATAGGTGATTAATAGCCTCATGGGTGGTTCTGAAATTATCGCGCAACTGCTGGTCTACATGGTTGTGCTGCTGTTCGCAGTTTCAGCGCATGAAGCGGCGCATGCGTGGATGTCTGATAAATTCGGAGATGACACGGCGCGCCTGCTCGGGCGGGTGACACTTAATCCGGTAGCGCATACAGACCCGCTTGGGACTTTGGTCTTGCCGATTGCGAGCTTCCTGCTTTCAGCCGTGGGCGGCGCGCTGGGTTCAATTCCGCTCATCGGTTGGGGCAAGCCGACGCCCATCAATCCGCTCCTCTGGCGCAAAAAAGATTTGGCGAACGTGATGGTCTCCGCCGCCGGGATTATGGCGAATATTCTGATCGCCATCACTTTTATAATTATCTTCAAAATCCTCCTGCGCACGTCTTTGCTTTATCAAGGAGGCTCGCTTGAATCCGTAGCCGAGCCGATTGTCCTGTTCATGAGTTACATGATTTATATGAATGCTTCGCTGGCAGTTTTTAACCTGCTACCGTTTCCGCCGCTGGACGGCAGCAAGATTTTGGAAACGTTTCTGCCAGCCAGCATGCAGCCCGTGTGGGAAATGCTTGAGCAATACGGGTTCATTATCTTGATGGCAGTTATTTATTTTGGTTTGTTAAGAGCGATCTTTACGCCGATTCGACGGTTTATTGATTTCCTGATATTTGTTTGAGCTTTGTTACCTTCTCCGTCCTGTTCGATGAAGAGGAAGTCATGAGCGAAAATACAGATTCATCTACAGCGAATACATCTGCGACTGCGACCGGGACGATCAATGTTGCGGGCGCGCAGCCGGAGATCACATCAGACCGCAGCGGCGAAGAGGTGCGGCTGGTGCTCGGAGAGTTTGCAGGGCCGCTCGACCTCCTGCTCTACCTGATTCGACAGG
>JACMLC010000212.1 GCA_014379795.1 Pyrinomonadaceae bacterium | reverse complement strand
GCTTATGCTGACGAGAGCTGGGCTGGCGAAGTGCTGCGCATCAAAAATCCTTTCGGCGAAGGGGACAGCGGAAAGCGCATTGCAGAAATTATCGCGGAGCTATTGCAGGTGCAGCACGCGCAAGAGCCTCTGGCGGTGAATGTTTAAAAGATGAACGAGAATTCCAACAACCTGGCTTCCAAGCGGCATCTCTTGACCGTCTTGCTGGAAGACTATTTTCACGTTGGAGCTTTCAATCACATCATCCAGCGCGGGCAGTGGTATCGCTTCGAGACGCGCTTTGAACAGAACACCATCAAGGCTCTGGACCTGCTTGACCTCTACGACATCAAGGCGACTTTTTTCGTCCTCGGATGGATCGCGGATCAAAACCCTGAGCTGGTCAAAGAAGTCGCACGGCGCGGGCACGAGATTGCCAGTCGCGGCTATTATCATCGCACCATACGGCAGATGACGCCGACGGAGTTCCGCGAAGATTTGCAACGCGCACGCGCGGCTCTGGAGCGCGCGAGCGAGCAGAAAATCATCGGCTATCGCGCGGCGCATCGCCTGTCCGCAGCCTCGGACTTGTGGGCTTTGGATGTCTTGGCGGAAGAGGGCTACGCCTACGATTCGAGTTTCGTTCCCAACGTGCGCGCCACGCATCAGGAACCGCGCCTGCGTTTTGCTCACCAGCATCGGACGGATGAAAAAGAGATTTGGGAATTTCCCGTTTCGACCTTTAAGCTCGGTCGCTGGATGGTTCCCATCGCGGGCGGAAACTATTTCCGCCAGATTCCGCACACGCTCCTGCGCCACGGCGTAGACCACTGGCACAGAAATTATGACGCGCCCTTTGTGATGTACTTTCACGTCTGGGAGCTTGACCCCGAACAGCCGCGCATCAACGCCGCTTCTTCGCTCAATCGCATACGCCACTATCGCAAGCTGGACAAGATGGAATGGGTGCTCAAGGAATACTTTGGCAAGTACAAATTTGTCGGCGGCGCGGAATATCTCGGCCTCAGCACTTCGCTTGAAGAGACGACTGATGCAGCGACAAAGCCTGCTCCGGCTCAGATGCCAACGACGCGTGCGCCCGCGATAGAAATTTTCTCTGAGCTTGCGCCGCAAACAGCTTCTCAAATATCGGATGGCCGAACGCCCGTCAGCATCGTCGTCCCATGCTTTAACGAAGAGCTGGCTTTGCATTATCTCTCGAACACTTTAAAGAGCGTCGAAGCGCGGCTCGAAAAAGATTACGACCTGCGCTTTATCTTCGTGGACGATTGCAGCACGGATAAGACCTGGAAGTCTTTGAATGATCTGTTCGGTGCGAAACCCAACTGCGAATTTGTCCAGCACGCGCAGAATCGAGGCGTCGCCGCAGCCATCCTGACAGGCATCCGGCAGGCTAGAACGGATGTCGTCTGTTCGATTGATTGCGATTGCACGTATGACCCGCACGAGCTTGCCAACATGATTCCGCTCTTGACCGAAGATGTGGACATGGTGACTGCCTCGCCTTATCACCCGCAGGGCGCTGTGCGTAATGTTCCGTCTTGGCGCTTGTCGCTTTCTAAGGCTTCGTCGTTTCTTTACCGGCACACGCTCAGACAAAAGCTGCACACGTACACGAGTTGTTTTCGCACGTATCGCCGCAGCGCAGTCGCCGATTTAAAGTTGAGAGAAAACGGATTTCTCGGCGTGGCGGAGATACTCGGTCGCCTTGACCTGAGCGGAGCGAAGATCGTCGAGTATCCGGCGACACTCGAAGTGCGCCTCTTCGGTTGGTCGAAGATGAAAATTTTGCGCACTATCGTGGGACACTTGCGAGTGCTTTCACGCCTGCTCGTGATGCGCGTCACGCATCGCGGCTATCCTGCAACCAGAGCGCAGCTTTCCAGCCACTTGCTGCCCGAAGCTTCGCTCGAAGCCCACAGTTATCAACCAACACCCGTCGCTACGCCAACGAAATACAGAACATGACAGAAACATTATTGCACCCCGAAAAGCTTTTAACGCTGCCGTCGGATCAGGATGCTTCAGGCCGAACTCTCGGCGCAGAAGAGCTGGCCTTGCTCGCAGAAGTCATAGAGAGCGGATGCCTGACCAGCACCAAAGGAAATTTCGTCAAGACGCTCGAAGAACGTTTCGCCCGAAAGCTCGGCGTTCGTTACGCGTATGCGTGCGCGTCCGGTTCTGCCGCCGTCCACATAGCCGTGGCCGCGATTGACCCAAGCCCCGGCGACGAGATTGTGACGACGGCGATTACAGACATGGGCGCGCTCTCGCCGATTGTCTATCAGGGCGCGATTCCGGTCTTCGCGGATGTTGACCCGCGAACTTACAACATCACCGCTCGCTCAATCGAAGCGGTTTTGAGCGAGCGCACGCGCGCCATCATCGTCACGCACCTGTTTGGCAACCCTTGCGAGATGGACGAGATTATGGAACTGGCGCTCTCTCGCAACATTCCGGTGATCGAAGACTGTGCGCAGGCTTTTCTTGCGGAGCATGACAAAGAGCGTGTCGGCGGCATCGGCGCGATTGGCTGCTTTAGCCTACAGCAGGGCAAGCACATGACGACCGGCGAGGGCGGCATCGTCACGACCAATGACGAAGCACACGCGCGACGGATGTTTCTCTTTATCAACAAGGCTTGGGGCTACGGCGATGCGAACCCGGATCATTACTTTCTCGCGCTCAACTATCGCATGAGCGAGTTGCAGGGAGCAGTCGCCGTCGCGCAGCTTGAAAAGCTTGACCGGGTGGTTGAGAGCCGCGTCCGCACTGCCGATAGCTTGACCAAAAAATTACAGGGCGTGCGCGGCGTCGAAACTCCG
>JACMLC010000211.1 GCA_014379795.1 Pyrinomonadaceae bacterium | reverse complement strand
TCTCAAGGTCTTCGATAAGGAGCGGGTCGCCCTCTATGCTCGTCATGATGCGCGGGACGATGATGTAGCAGGCGAGACCGAAGAGTCCCGTGAGGATGACCAGATCGAAAGCTACCATCAACAGCGATGTGAGCAAGCCGCCCGTACCCCATCCTCCATGCAACAGCAACACGAGTCCCGCGATGACTCCCAGATAAACATGCGCCAGCATCCAGTAACGCAGCGCGCCTCTGCGCCGCTTGTAAACCTGCTTGCGCGCCGGATAAGCCATCACACCCGCGATGCCGACCAATCCGACCAGACCTGTAATCCAGCGCACGGTCAGCCACGTCTCGCCAAGCCGCCCGTCAAGACCGTAACGAATCGCAGCCCACACAGCCGCCGCAGTCAAAGCAACTGTCGCTAAGATACCGCAGGCATGCCAGAGCTTCGCAATCGGGTCGCTCCTGTGTATGTTGCGCCCGATGGCATGAGTCTGATCCTGATAAACGATGCCGATTGAGTTGCGCGCCTCCGCGAAATATTCGCGCGGGTTGACGCGCACAAGCGCGTCGGTCGGGCAATTCTCTTCGCAGGAGTAAGCAGGCGCACGCGCGCCCGCCGGATTGAGCGGCGTGCTGTCACAGAGATTACACTTGACCGCGAGCAGGTCTTTGGTCTCGGTGACGGGCGGAGGCAAGGGCGCAGGCGCGAGGCTCAACCATCCTTTGAGCCTGTCGCGCAAAGCGAGCGGCACAGGCTCAGGCGGTTTGAGCGGAATCATAGAGATGGCGTTATAAGGACATTGCGTCGCGCAGTCGCCGCAGCCGATACAGGTCTTGGCCTCGATGTCTATCTGCCCGCCGGAGAAACGCGCGATGGCTCCGGTCGGGCATCCGGTCAGGCACTCAGGGTCCTGGCAATGCAGGCACACGGACGGCGACAGGACGTGCTGTGTGAAAGAGCTTCCCGGTTTGACAGGCCGCTGGATAGATATGCCGCGCCGCAGCAAGCGCGATTGACCATGCACCTTATGACAGGCCAGCGAGCAGTTGCCGCAACGCACGCACAAGTCCATGTCCATCACGAGCAGGTTCGAGCCGTCCACGATGCCTGTCGCAATCTCTTTTTCGGCGGCGCTCACGCTCTCTGTGTCCAGCACAGGCTGCGAGCGCGACTCTGCGCCGTTAGCGGATTGACGGAAAATCCGTTGCAGCGTGTCGCACATCTCGCGGTCGGCGCGTAAGTGTGCGATGGGAACTTCCATCACCTCCGTGTGCGCCAAAAGCGTCGCCGTGTATTTCCATTTGCTGTCGGCATCCAGCCCTTCAACGCCCAAGCAGTTGCCCGCGCCTAGAAAATCTACACCTGCATTGTCTTCATCCGCTTTGGATGTGGCGGAAGCTTGCCTGTCATCGCGCTCGCGCTTGAGCCATCCGCTTCTGAGCAAGATCAGATGAGTGATCGTCTCGCCCGCGCGAAACAGGACTTGATGCTTGCTATAGATCTTGAACTGCGCGGCTTCGCTGAGCCTTTTAACTAATCCGGCATTGAGCGGTGCGTCTACCAGATCGAGCACGTCGTCAACTGTGCGCCTGAGGCCGTTGTTGCGATACACCTTATCGAGCGACTGGCCGAACTTCGGCAGCTTGCGCAAGAGGCGCAAGGCCGGTCGCTCAACCATCAGGACTGTCGCCTTGCCTCCCTTCGGCACGGAGATGGTAGCGGTGCGCGGCACTCCGGCCAGCACGGACATCTCGCCGAAACTCTTACCGGGTTTTTGCGAGTCCACCCATTTCTGCCGTCCCGCTTGATCTTTGACATACACGTCGAGGTCGCCTTCGACGCCGAAGAAAAAAGTGTTGCCGCCCCAATCGCCCTGATGAATAATCTCCTCGCCCGCTTCGTAAACGAGCAGGTGCGCGTAGGGGCCGACCTTCTTGCCCGTATAGTTTCGCCCGTAGGCGATGACTTCCAGATCGGACTCGTACTTAAACTTGCCGTCCTTTTCTTCGACCAGCTCCGAGATAATATCCGTGCGCCGGATGGCGTCCAGGACATCGCTGTGATTAGTGATTTCGTGAGGCATATTTGCCTTCGTGATGATGAAAGGGAGAGCTGCTGGCCGCCAGCGCATTGCGCTCAACAAATGCGAGTCTGGAACTTAATAGGCGGCGTGATGCGCAAGCATCGTTATAACACTTATCACGGGAAAATTAAACGATTAGAAATTTCGTCCTTCGATGATACGATGCGCAGCCTGAAGCGTTGGTTAAAGTCTGGAATAAGCGTAGAGAGTCATCATGAGATTTGAAGTCGTCGCCGCATTTGTTATAGGGATACTGCTTCCTCTGCTCGAAACTTGTCGTCGCGGTATCGGTATGTGGAGCGTTGACTTCACGACCATGTTCGAGGATTACGTCGCGGGCGCATTACTTCTCATCGGTGGGTGGGCGTCCGTTAAGGCGCGGCCTTGGGGAGCATTGTTCCTCGAGCTGGCTTGGGCTTATGTCACAGGGATGATGGGCGGCAGTTTCTGGTATCAGCTTGAGGACACCTTTCGGAGCGCCGCTCAAGAGCCACATAACTTGTTGGTAGTCATCGTCAAGTTCCTGTTGTGGAGCGCCTGTGTCGTATCTTTGATTCTTTCCTTTCGCAGAGCATTACATGCGCGTAGCTCCTGACAGATAACAAATGCCAATCAAGAGTAGAAATTCTTTGCGTTCCTTTGCGTCTTCACTCTTTGCGGTCTTTGCGTTAAAAATGAGCTTAACCGCAAAGAGCGCAAAGCAGAACCGCGCAAAGGACGCAAAGAGAAAAGCGAATTTATTTCTACCCTTGATTCGCATAACAAGTAGGGCAGTCAGTGACAACTTAATCTTGGAGGACTCCCCCGATGGAACAAGTGATAGTTGACAATAGAAGCGCGGCAGGATACGCGGCGACTACGAGCAGGCGACGCGAGCGGTGGTTCTATACCGGCATGGCAATCGCATTTGTGGTCACGGTCTTCGCGGGCTTCGCGCCGACATATTATCTCAGGCCGTATTTCGGGATGCCGCAACTCGCGCCGCTCTTGCATCTGCATGGAATCGTGTTCACGTCCTGGATAGCGCTTTTCTTAACGCAGACCACACTGATCGCGGCGAAACGGACAGGCATTCATCGTCGTTTGGGGATTGTCGGAGGCGCGCTCGCCGTGACGATGGTCATCATCGGCGTGGTGACAGCCATCATCAGGACACAGCAGAGTACGACTTCGCTGGTCGGGCCTTCTCCGCTCAGCTTTTTGATAATCCCGCTTGGTGACATGCTCGTGTTTGCGAGTCTGGTCGGGGCGGGTTTCTATTTCCGCCGTCGAGTTGATTTACATAAACGGCTGTTGCTGCTCGCAACGGTCTCGATTCTGCCCGCAGCCACCGCCCGGCTCCCCTTCGCCTTCATCCAGCAGGTAGGCCCGCTGGCTTTCTTTGGTCTGGCAGACATTTTTATTGTGATTGTCTTGATCTACGACTTGGTCACGCGCGGGCGTGTCCATCGCGCTACAGTGTGTGGCGGGCTGATAATCGTCCTCTCGCAGCCCCTGCGCCTGCTAATCGGGAACACGAGCGCATGGATTACATTTGCGAGCTGGCTGACACAGTGGGCTTAAGGCCGAACTGTTCGAGTGAGCGCATTTTCTTGACTTGTCCTTTACGTGAAGCTTATTTTCTCAAGACCTATGGCATTGTAAATAGAGAGCGCTGACGCTCATCAACCCCGATTAACCGCACCCATCTAAGGAGAACCCCATGAGAAGACTTACGTTGATGCTTTCCCTTTTAGTCGCATTCGCGCTCGTCTTTGCGAGTCAGGCGTTTGTCATTGAGTCCGATGTCAACGCCAGCTCTGAATCTTCAAACAACTTTGCACACGGAAACGCGCCCGCCGGTCTCAGCGATTTTGATTCTCAGACCTATTATCGCTTGACTACCGTCTGGCGGGGCGACGGCATGAGCCTTGATATTGTCAACGACGGCCAGAACAACGACCAGCTTCAATTGTCTAAGACAGGTAAGTACACAGGTCAATACTGGAAAATCACTCCCGCGGGCAATGGTTATTATCGTCTCAGCACTGAGTGGCGGGGCGAAGGCATGAGCCTTGACGTGATTAACGACGGCCAGAATAACGACCGGCTGATACTGGCCGTAACAACCGATGCTTCGGGACAATACTGGAAAATCACTCCCGCCGGGAAAGGCGCTTACCGCCTCACCACTAGTTGGCAGGGCGAAGGCAAGAGTCTGGATATTGTCAACGACGGCAAGAACAACAACCAACTCATACTGGCTAAGACAGCCAATGTCACCGGGCAACATTGGAAAATCACCGCCGTGAAGAAAGCTAAGTGAAAAGCTCCGGTCAAGTTTTCGGATTGATCGGGCGCGCGGTATCTTTATTGAGCGGGAGTCTTGAGGTGGATGCCACTTGGAAAACAATCCTCTGGCAGCAGTTCGGGGCTGCTATAGAGATGCTCGAAAACGCCTTGCGCGCCTGTCCCGAAAAGCTGTGGGGCGACCGCTCGCAGCAACCGGAATACTGGTATGTCGTCTATCACACGCTTTTCTTTTTAGACCTCTATCTCTCCGGTTCGGTTGAAGGATTCGCGCCGCCCTCTCCTTATAATCTTGACGAGATGGACCCGGCGGGAATCCTTCCCGAACGCGTCTATACGAAAGACGAGCTGCAAAACTATCTCGAACATGGACGCCGGAAATGCCGCGCGACGATTGAAGCTCTGACGGACGAGAAGTGTCAGCAGCGCTGCGTGTTCATGTGGGGCGAGATGAGCTTTGCGGAACTGCTCTTGGACAACATGCGCCACGTCCAGCATCATGCCGCGCAATTGAATCTCATTCTCCGGCAACAAACGGATTCGGCTCCGGGCTGGGTTGCCAAGACGAAGAGTTAATCCTAAGTTGCAATGAGATTTAACTGCGCGGCATTGAGTATCTCCGACAACTGCCAAAGAACTTGCTAAGAATACACCATCCCGCTAATATCTCGCTTGGAGGAAGCTGTGAAATTACTTGAGAAACAAATTAAAATTGAACGTCCTGAAAAAGAGAAGGTTACTCGCGAACAGGCATTGAAGCGTGTGAAAGCACTCCCCAAACGCAAGGAGAAACTGATTGCCGCTATCCGAGAAGGTAAGAATCGAAATATTCATTCCTGATTTACCAGACCCAATCTATGACCGGATACTTGGAGAATTCAGCGATGAACTCAGTTACGCTTTCGGCGGTTGTACGATTACGCCAAGCTCTGGGAAATTTCGTTCGGCGTCCGGGGTAATACTCCCAGATAAGATAAACATTCTCTTCACAGACACACCTTTCGAGTGGGAAAAAGATCGTGATGTTCTTACACAGTATGCAGAAGAACTCCTCAATATCATCCAACGAGCGCTGGAAGGTGAAGAGGCAATTCTCATTTCTGTCTATTCAGTTCATCACGTTGAGTAGATAAGTAGCGCCTATCAAAACTTTATCCTTCTGCCTTCCGCCTTCATCCTTGCTCTTTCATCCGTTCCAGCTCGCGATCCATTCCGAGGCGTGTGAAAATCTCGCGGGCTTCTTCCATCATCGCGCGCGCCTTCTCGTGTAGCTCCTGCTCTTGCTCATAACGCGCCCAGTCGCGCAGGGTGCGCGCCCGTTCCGCTTCCATCCCGCTCTCTGTAAACAATCGCAGGCTCTCGCCAAAGCAGGCAGGGGCGTCGAAGTTTTGATTCTCAATCGTGACGGGCTGAGGAAGACGCGCAGCAATCAGTCCGAGTGTGCGCCATGCCCCGGCGATTAGCTCATGATTTTCCGTCTTCTGGCCGAGAGCCAGCGCGCGTTGAGCCGCTTCGAGCGCTTCCGCTACTTTGCCTTGCTCCAAACAGGCTGCGGCCAGAAAGCTGTGCGTTTCCGAGAGCACTTGATAAGCAGATGGGCCAGCCATCGAGATCACCTGTCGCAGGTCTGCTTCGGCTGCGGCGTAATCGCCAAGCCCTAGACGCACGCCGCCGAGGTTGTTGAGACAGATAATCTGCGCTGTGTGCTCTCCAATCTCGCGCGCGATGGCGAGGGCTTCCTGATAGAGCCTGACGGCGGCTGTATAATCGCCGCGCTGCCGCTCCGTCTCGCCCATCGTGCTGAGCATATTGCTGACGCCGCGCCGGTCGCCGAGTTCACGGGATAATGCACATGCCTGCTCAAGATAGCCGTATGCCTGCTTGAAGTGCCCGAGCATCAAGTGCGCGATGCCGAGCACCCTCAATCCTCCGGCACGCTCGCGCCGCCCTCTCTGTCCCATCTCGGTTGAGAGCGCCAAAGCCTGTTCCCCGAGCGACATGGCTGACGATGCTTCTCCGAGGCGGTACAGAACATTCGCCTGACGATTGAGCGCAGCGGCCAGTTCCGTCATTGATTCGGGGGTCGGTTCTGACTCTCCAGCCAATCTTTCGGCGCACTTCGCGCTCTCCAGCGAAGCCCTGTTGTTTCCCTGTTTTTCCTGCACGAGCGCGAGGCCATTGTGCGCTCGCGCCTGAGCCAGCGCGTCTCCTTCGTCTTCGGCTGCTTTGAGCATCGCCGTATAAGCTTCGACTGCCTCCGTAAACTTGGCCTGCATCCACAAAGCTTCGGCTAAACCTTCGTACCACCCTAAGCGTTGCACTCCCCACGTTGCCTGCTCAGGGGCGACATCTATCGCGTCGGAAAATTCCAATGCTTTCCGGTAAAAGCCAATCGCCGTTGCCAGCGCGTAAGCTTCGCGCGCCTGTTGACCGGCGCGGCCATACCACTCGACCGCACGCTCTATTTCATTAGCCCTCTCGTAATGCTCTGCGATGGTCGCGGCATACTGGTTGACGCGCTCGCCGCTTTGCTCGACCAGCCATTCACCGATCTTGCAGTGATACTTGCGCCGCTCGCGCATCAAGACGCTCTCATACGTCACGTCGCGCAGGAGCGCGTGCTTGAAGATGTATTCGTTATTGTGCACGAAGGTAGAAGCCGGGCGCACGTAGATCAACTCTTTTTGCCGCAGCGATTCTAAAGTGGTATGGGCATCCACATCACATACGTTGCGCTGTATTTCAGCAGCCTCGGCATTTAAATGTTCGACCGCGTTATCCCAGAACTTTCGCCCGACCACGGCGGCGCGCTGCAAGACTGTCTTTTCCAGGAGAACCAGACCGTCGAGCCGCGCCTGCAACACTCCCGTCAACGTCGGCGGCACTTTTACCTGTGCGAGGCGGCTCACATCCACGCGCCATTGCTCCTCTCCCGGCTCGATGACCTTCTGGTCGATCAGCATCTTGATCAGCTCTTCCAGATAAAACGGGTTGCCTTCCGCTCCGCTGACCAACAGATCGCGCAGTTCCTGCGGCACGTCTTCGGCCTGACGCAGAATCTCTTCCACTAACTCGCGGCTCTCGCGTTTCGAGAGCGGTTGTAGCAACAAGCGTGTGCGACAGGGTGCGTCTTCTCCCCATGCGGGGCGCTGCTCCAGGAGGTTCGGGCGTGACAGGCACAGGACAAGCAAAGGGACATTAGCGCAGGTGCCCGCCACATGCTCTATAAAGTCCAGCGACCCGTCATCCGCCCAGTGCAGATCGTCCAGATACAGAACCACTGCCCCGCTCTGCCTGACTGTCGTAAAGAACTGCGTCGCGTAGTGAAAAGCGCGGTCACGAATCTGCTTGGCGTCGTGGAGAATCCCGGACAGGTATGGACTCGCGGAAAAATCCAGCCCGATTAAGTGACCGATAAAGTGAGCGCGCACCAACGCCTCTTCGCCGTCGCTGAAGCAGGCGACCATGCCCTGTTCCAGCTTCTCGCGCGCCACCGCCGGCGGATCGCTGTCGAGAATCTGAAAGCGAAAAGAGAAGAGATCACGCACCAGCGCATAAGGCAGCCCGCGCGTTGATTCTGTGGCTCGCGCAGTGAAGACCTGTATATACTCCGGCAGCACTTCGATTTTGTTATCAAACTCGTAGAGCAGGCGAGATTTGCCCAGACCCGCTTCGCCAAGCACCGTCACCATCTGCAACTTGTGATCGTCCATCACCGCTTGCAGCGCATCGAGCAGCTTCTCAAGCTCTGCATGTCGCCCGACCATGCGCGCTTCGACGCCTTCGACGCCGCGCGTCCCGGCGCGAAAGGCGCGCGGTTTGGCGCGCTCGATAACATAGACCTTGATGGGTTCGGATTTGCCTTTGACGCTGATGGGCTTGAGCGGCTGAACATCGAAAGCGCCGCGCACTTGCCGGTAGGTATCATGCGCGATGAGGATGCCGCCGACAGGCGCTGCGCTCTCTAAACGGGCTGCAAGATTGGTCGTGTCTCCGAGCGCCGTGAACTCGTTAATGCTGCCGACTGTGCCGAGAATGACCGGCCCCGTATTGATGCCGATCCGCATGCGCAAGGTGGGCGTGCTCTCGCCTGCATGTCCCACTCTGAAGAGCGCGCGCAGGGTGGTCTCGACGAACTCTCCTACTTGCTGCTGCATCGCGAGCGCGGCGCGAATGGCGCGCTCCGGGTCGTCCTCCTGCGCGGTTTGCGCGCCCCAGACGGCCATTATCCCGTCGCCCATGTGCGCCACGACCGTGCCCCCGTGTGATGTGATGGACTTGTCGAGCAGCGCCCACAACGCGTTCATCATGTCTTTGACATCTTCGGCGTCGAGGGTTTCTGAGATGGCTGTGTAGCCGGAGATGTCTCCGAAGAGGACTGTGGCCTGTTTGCGCTGTTCGACGGGAGGCGCGGATTCGAGCGCGTCCAGCTTTTGCCGCAAAGCGGCGATGGTCGCATCAACCATCACATCGCCCAGCACCGCGCGCAAAGACTCTTGAATGGTTATCGCTTGCTCAAGCTGTTCGCGTTCCGTCATACCTCTACAGTATACACTCGGACAAAATTAAGGGAGAGCAGGGGCGGCAGGTCAGAAACGCAAGGATGAAGAATGAAGGCGGAAGGATGAAAGGCATGCTATTCAAACATGCAGCCTTCATCTTCAATAGCATCTCCTTCATCCTTGCTTTTTCATCAGACGCCCTTGAATTTGAATGTCGCGCCCGTGTGGCAGCGTTTGCAATCGTCATAATCCGCTTCGCCAAAAGCTCTTTTGTTGTTATGACAGGTGGCGCAACTCTGTGTGCGCGCGGGCGGAAAATGTTGTGACGTGCGCGGCGAGGTGACTTGCTTTGCTTGCGGCAGTCCTTCGCGCAACGTGTGGCAGTTCGCGC
>JACMLC010000210.1 GCA_014379795.1 Pyrinomonadaceae bacterium | reverse complement strand
TAATCAAAGCGATCTCCTCATAACTCTGCTGCTGGAAAACTTTTAAAGCGAAGACGAGCCGCTTGTCTTCATCTAATTTGCCGAGCGCGTCGCGTATCAATGCTTGCAATTCCCGGTTTATCAAATGGTCGTCGGGCGAGAGGCCATCATCGCGCAGCTCCGTGACCAGAGGGTCGTCAAGCTCGACCTTGAGCGCGGCCTGCCGTCGCGCTCTTAAAGATTCACGCGCCACGTTGCGCGCGATGCCAAAGAGCCATGTCGAAAGCTTGGTCTCGTCGCGCAAGCCTCCGAGATTTTTGTAAGCGCGCACGAAAGTCTCCTGCATCAGCTCTTCGGCCAGCGCAGAGTCGCCCAGCATGTCGTAAATAAAACTGATAATCGGGCGCGCGTATCTCTCAAAGATCAGACGAAAGGCCTCCTCGTCGCCGGAGCGGGCGCGCGCTATCAGTTCCTCTGCACTGTTCATCAGTGTTCCAGATACTACGGCGTTTCGTGCCTCGCTCGCCTGCCTGATCTCCTCAATTGCCAGCCGCTTCATCATCATTATTTCCGAAGTGTTAGTGTCCCACGCGGCCAAAAGGTTTCATAATCATCTTGATAAAGTCAAAGCTGATCCGGCAGGGCGGTTCGTACAGTAAGTGACACGCGAGGGGAAAAGGTTGCAAACTTTTTTGATAAGAAGAATTGTTGGGGGAAACTCCTTTGCGGTCTTTGCGAAAACACTTTGCGGTCTTTGCGTTAGAAAAAGATTTAACCGCAAAGGACGCGAAGATTGAAGACGCAAAGGACGCAAAGTGTTTTCAGCTAATCTTTCTTGCTTGCACTCCTATCGTGTATGATTGGCGCACAAAATTGTTCATTCGGATTTGAGAGGCCGTCTGCGATGCCTGTTGTTCCTTGCTCAGACAGTGAGGTTTAAGGCCATGTCCACAAACCGGCGAAGGTTACGCCTGAACATCTTAGCCATGGCAGCTATGCTCTGTTTCTGCGCCGGCCTGCTGCATGCGCAGGAAGACCTAGTGGGCGGCGCAAGTGAGAGAACAGGCAGCTCAAACTCCAACAGTTCTCCGCCGCGTCCCAAAACGCCTCCGAAGCGCAACCCGCGCCCGCGCAAACCTGCGCCCGCCACAGGCTCTGAAGCGAAGGCGGGTACGGGCACGCTGGCGGTTGCCTCAGAACCGCTCGCAGTCATCTTCGTCGAGCCGGTCGAAGAAGGAGATAGTTACGAGGCCAAGATTCCGGCGGGCGAGCGGCTTTACATTTTCAACGACCTGCCGCCGGGCAAATATATCGCCTACGCGGAGCTTGACGGTTATCGTCCGGCGCTGAAAGAAATAGTCGTGACGGCTGGCAAGGCTGCGTCCGTGACTTTGAATCTGCAACCCGTCACGATTCAGGCAAAGCCGGGAGGCGCACGCGCACCGGACGCCGCGTTTTATCAAGAGGCCGGAGACCGCCACGCGCGCGGCGGCAAATGGGCGGAAGCCGAAGCGGAATACAGGCGCGCCTTGCAGCTAGACCCCTACGTCGCGTCGCGCCATGCGCAGGTCGGCGAGGCTCTGTCTCAACAGCGCAAGTGGACGGAAGCCGAAGTCTGGTATCGCGAAGCCCTCAAGCTTGAGCCGAAGAACGCTGTGTGGCAGGCGCGTTTTGGACAGACTCTCTCTGAGCAGCAGAAGTTTGCGGAAGCCGAAGCTGCGTACGCTGACGCAATTCGGCTGGAGCCAAACGGAGCGCAGTGGCACGCGGGTTTGGGTCATGCCCTCTATCGCCAGAAAAAATTCATGGCGGCGGAAACTGCTTTTCAGAGGGCAACGCAGCTAGAGCCGGGCAACGCAAAGCTTCATTTCAATCTGGGCGAGACCGCCGCGCAACAACAGAAATGGACAATCGCTGAAACGGCTTACAGGCAGGCTCTAAAGCTAGAACCGAACAATGCCCTGTGGCACGCGCTGCTGGCTTTTGCTCTGTACAATCAGGATGATCTGGCGGAAGCTGCGGCTGAATATCGAGAGACCATTCGCCTGCGCCCCGCAGATACCAGATCATATTTCAATCTAGGGATGGTCTATTACACAATGGGCAACAGGGAGGCGGCGATGGCTCAGCACGAGAAACTGAAAAGCCTTGACCCGGCTCTGGCAGGCAAGCTGTTGAGCGAAATATCCAAATGAGCATTTAAACAGACTGCTTCAACTCTTTGCGCCTTCTCTCTTATCTTTGCGCCTTTGCGAGAAACACCAACGTTTCACGCTGGTGGCGCAAACAAAGAAAGACTCAAGGCGCAAAGAGTTGAGCGGGTTTTGAAATAAGCTCTTATTACCTGAATCTTCCGGAGAGGGTCTCATGAAAAAACTCGTTGCGTTATTACTGCTCGCAGTGTTTACTGCCGCGCCGCTCGCACAGACAAAGCCTGCGGAGTTTGATGTCATCATCAGAGGCGGAACCGTCTACGACGGCACGGGCGGCGCGCCCGTCAAAGCGGACGTAGGCATCAAGGGAGACAGGATCGCGGCTATCGGCAATCTCTCGAAATCCAGTGCGCGCGAGGTGGTGGATGCGAGCGGGATGGCGGTCGCTCCGGGCTTTATCAACATGCTCTCGTGGTCGAACGAATCTTTGATTGTTGACGGTCGCTCGCAGAGCGAGCTAAGGCAGGGCGTGACCACGCAGATTATGGGTGAAGGCTGGTCTATGGGGCCGCTCAACGAGCGGATGAAGCAAGAGACGATTAAAGATCAGGGCGATCTCAAATACGACATCGAGTGGACGACCTTAGCGGAATATTTAACCTATCTGGAAAAGCGCGGCGTCTCGCAAAACGTCGCTTCGTTTATCGGCGCGACCACGATACGCGAGTATGTCATCGGACTTGAAGACAAGCCGCCGACGCCCGCGCAGCTTGCAGAGATGCGCGCCCTTGTGCGCCGCGAGATGGAGGATGGCGCACTCGGCATCGGCACCTCGCTGATTTACGCGCCCGCTTTTTATGCGAAAACAGAAGAGCTGATCGAGCTGTGCAAGGAGGCTGCTAAATACAAGGGCAAGTACATCACGCACATGCGCAGCGAGGGCAACAAGCTGATCGAAGGCGTCGAGGAAGTCCTGCGCATCAGTCGTGAAGCAAACATCCCGGCGGAGATTTATCACCTGAAGGCTGCGGGCGAAACCAACTGGAACAAGATGGATCGCGTCATCAAGATGATTAACGACGCGCGCCGCGACGGATTGAAAATCACTGCGGACATGTACCTCTATCCGGCGGGCGCGACGGGCTTGAATGCAGCGATACCGCCATGGGCTTTGGACGGCGGCTACGAAGAATTGTTCAAGCGCCTTCAAGACCCAGCGACGCGCAAGCGGATTGCCCAAGAGAGCAGCACGCCGACTGACAAGTGGGAAAATCTTTATCTCGCGGCAGGCTCGCCCGACAGAGTCCTGCTTATCGGTTTCAAGAACGAGAAGTTGAAGCCGCTGACCGGCAAGTCGCTCGCCGAAGTGGCACGGATGCGCGGGACAGACCCGATTGAAACGATCATGGACTTGATGCTCGAAGACCGCTCACGCGTAGGCACGGTTTACTTTTTGATGTCGGAAGAGAATATCAAAAAGCAGCTCGCGCAGCCGTGGATGTCGCTCGGCTCTGACGAAGCCTCGACCGCGCCCGAAGGAGTTTTTCTGAAATCGAGCCTGCACCCGCGCGCCTACGGCAACTTCGCGCGACTCTTGGGACACTATGTCCGAGAAGAAAATGTGATGTCATTTACCGAAGCCGTCCGCCGCC
>JACMLC010000209.1 GCA_014379795.1 Pyrinomonadaceae bacterium | reverse complement strand
TTTGCTCATGGCGGAGCATTCGATGTGCCAGCCGGGACGCCCGCGCCCCAAGCTGGTTTCCCAGGCAGGCTCATCCGGCGATTCCGCAGCCTTCCAGAGAGCGAAATCGCGCGCGTCCTCTTTCTCGTACTTGTCCGTATCAACACGCTCGCTCGCGCCCGCGATGTTGCCCGCGAAATTTATCTTCGAGAGCTTGCCGTACTCTGGAAAAGAGCTGATGCGATAATACACAGAGCCTTCGGATTCGTAAGCGTGCCCGCGCTCCAAAAGCTTATGGATAATCTCGACCATCTCATCTATGTGGCGCGTGGCGCGCGGCACGATGTCGGGACGGTTACAACCGAGCGCATCCGAATCCTGCCACAGAGCTTCTATGTATTTCGCAGTGTACTCATCAATCGTCACTCCAGCTTTTTGCGAGAGCGCGATGATGCGGTCTTCCACGTCCGTGATGTTCATGACGTGCGTCACGCGAAAGCCCTTGTAACGCAGATAGCGGCTCAGGATGTCCGCCATAATGTGTGAGCGAAAATTTCCGATCTGCGCGAAATCCCAGACGGTCGGGCCGCAATAGTACATGCGCGCCTCGCCTTCGTGCATGGGTCGAAACTCTTCTACCTGACCGGAAAGTGTGTTGTAGAATCTCAGCATCTTTTTCTCGTGTACCTCTACCTTACGACAAATGATGCTGTGTCAGGCGTGCGATAGTCAAATAGTTCCGAGCATGCCAAGGTAACAGGTCAGAACCGCCTGCGGTAGCGGGCGGGTCGCAAGTGTCGCCAAAAACCAGCCCGCTCCCGCAGGCGGTTCTGACTCTTGATCAGTAAAAGTGTGTGAAACCGGCGGGGCGCAAGGTGCGCGTTCGTGAGTTTTTGACTAGCTTGATGACGTTCGATTGCTCTGTCACATCGCCGATGTAAGTGACGGGAACGCCGCCAATCTCTTGGGGCGATTTTTTGAGATTGCGTGGTTTGACAGTGAAAAGCAGCTCGAAATCCTCGCCGCCGTCGAGCGCGAGTGAGAGCGCATCGTCATCGCGTTCGCCCGCATTTATCAGAGCCTTTTCGATAGGAATGCGCGCGGCATCAACACGCGCGCCGACGCCGCTCTCTTGGCACAGGTGCGCGAGGTCTGAAGAGAGGCCGTCGCTAATGTCAATCATCGCCGTCGCCAGACGCTGTTCGCCGAGCCACGCGCCCCACTCTACGCGCGGCTCAGGGCGCAAGTGGCGAAGCAAAAGCTTTTCCCTGACACGAGCTTTGCCGGAGCGCGCCTTACTTTTCTGCAAACGCTCGCCGCTTTCAAGTAACTTCAATCCGGCTGCCGCGCCGCCCAAGCTGCCCGTGACGAAGATATGCTCGCCCGGACGCGCGCCCGCACGCAGGACTGCGCGCCCGCGTTCAACCTCGCCGATAACGATTGAATCAATCACGACATGCGCGGGCGTGCGCGAGACATCGCCGCCGATGAGCATGACCTGATGCGCGCCCGCCAATTCAAAGAAGCCTTCGTAAAATTCGTCAACGTAATCTGTTTTCCAGATTCTTTGCGGGACGCCGATGGAGAGCATGGCATAGCGCGGGCGCGCGCCCATCGCCGCGATGTCAGAGAGAGAGACCGCCAGAGCCTTATGCCCCAGGAGCCGCGCGCTCATCCATTCCCTTTTAAAATCTATATTTTCGACAAGCAGATCGGCAGTGATGACCAGATCGCGCCCGCCGTTTTGACGAATGATTGCGGCATCGTCTCCAATGCCTTTCAGAAGTGATGAGTGACCAGTTCTGAGTGATGAGTTTAAAGCTTTAGTAATGTTGGAAGGTGTGAGCGCACGCGCTTTGATACGGCTGATAAAATCGAACTCGCTGCGCGAAGCTTGATACAGAGACGAGCGGCGTTTCAGAGAATCCGAGTTTTCCTGCTCCTTGTTCTCATCACTCATCACTCATCACTCATCACTTATTACTTATCACTGCTTTACAGATTCTTTCGCATTGAATCGAGGCCGCCTTCGATGGTTTCAATGGAAGTCGAGAATGAGAATCTGAGATGGCCTTCGCCGTGTTCGCCAAAGACGATGCCGGGAACAGTTGCCACCTGTGCGCGGTCGAGCAGGATGTCTGCGGCCTCGCGGCTGTTGGGGCTGATGCGCGAAACGTCTGGGAAGGCATAGAAAGCTCCCGCAGGGCTTTCGCAAGTAAGCCCCAGCTCGTTCAATCCGGCCAGCAGCAGGTCGCGCCGCTTTCTGTAAGCCGCGAGCGAGGTGTTGAGAAAATCCGATTCCTGTGTAAAGGCCGCGAGCGCAGCCCACTGCGTCGGCGTCGAGACTCCGTTGGTCGAATAGAGAAGGGATTTGCGCATCCCTGTCATCCATGGCTCGGTCGCCACGGCATAGCCCAGACGCCAGCCCGTCATCGCGTAGGATTTCGAGAGCGTGAAGCAAGTGATGGTGCGCTCCATCATTCCTTCCAGCGAAGCGATTGAAAAGTGCTCGCCTTCATAAACTAAATCTTCATAGGCTTCGTCTGCGATGACGATCAAATCGCGCTCACGCGCAAATCGCGCGACCGCTTCCGCTTCCTCGCGTGTATAGACGATGCCCGTCGGATTCTGCGGCGTGTTGTAATAAATGGCGCGCGTCTTTTCCGTCGCGTATCGCGCGAGAGTTTCGACAAAACCGTCGCGCCGCGCTTCGGCGGTCGGGACTAAAACGGTCTGTCCCTGACAATGCGCGATCAAATCTTTGATGGGAGTCCAGTAAGGGGAAAGCACCAACACTTCATCGCCCGGGTTGACCACAGACTGAAACGCGCCGAAGAGTCCCTGCATCCCGCCGTTGAGGACAATCACCTCGTCCGCCTGCGCCGCGATTTGATTACGCTCGCGCAGCTTGTCGGCGATAGCCGCGCGCAGCTCTGCGATGCCGGACGAAGGCGAGTATCGTGTCTTATGCTCGACGAGCGCGCGGGTCATAGCCTCTTTGATATGCTCCGGCGTGTTACTGAAAGGCTCGCCTCCCTCGAACTGGAAAACGGACGCTCCGCCCGCGCGCAGCTCCATAATCTTGTTGCGAATCTTAACGATGTCGGAAAAGCCAACGTCATCAAAGCGCGTGGCGAGACGAAACACAGCCGAAGGCGTAGAAGACACGAAAGGTAAACCTCCAAAAGGGAAATTAGCGGCGTGTTAAAAGAAGCTGGATTATAGCTTGACGTTTCTCGCGAAGTAAAACAGGAGCGAAAAATGTGTCTGGCAGCAATGCGTAATGGCAGCAATGGCACGGCCTCGCATTGATGCATATTCAGCCTCGCGCACAGAGGTCAGGGTCTATTTTCAGCGGTCGTCAGCGTCGCTTCCTTTGACCGGCGCACGTAACCACGAATGTAAGATTTCATCTGGATTTTCCACCAGAACATCCCATGCCGCTCAGCTTCTTCACGTGCTTCTTCTTCCATCCACCCGTCATGCTCGATGCGATAGACGGCGATAATAGTGCCAGTGCGGTCAGAGCCGCGTTTGCAATGGATAAAGACAGGTTGGTTTTCAGCCGCGTTGATGAGAGACAAAACCTGCTCTACCTGTGCATCGGTCGGACGAGCTTGCCTCGCCAGCGGCACATTAAAGTAACGCAGGCCAGCCGCCTGCGCTTCTCGTCCCTCACTCAGCGCACGCTCGTCATCATCACGCAGATTGATGATGGTTTTAATCCCAAGCTCGACGAGCTTCTCGATGCCGCCGCTTTTCGGCTGTGCGCCGCGATAAAGATTTTCGTTGATTTGATAAAAGTTGGGAAGTTCCGTGTACTGCGTCTGGGCAGCAGTGGCGGACGCCAACAAAAGCAAAAGAACTGAGGCTGCAAACAGGCTGGTAGATTTTCGCTTCATACATCACCCCCTTGGCATTTAGTTTGAGATAAAGAAAAGGGGGTGATGTGTAGACGCGCACATACTATCACTCTTTGGGCGCGGCGTATATGTGTAGCCTCTAGTGGTAGGGCGAACGCATCTTAAATATCTCAAGTAAGCAAGTTGTGGCATTCTCCTTTCGATGTCAGTCGCCACGAAAGGAGAATGCCACGATGAGCGAAGACCTCTCACTCTCGTTGTTTGACACTTTAGAGCAAGTCCCAGACCCGCGCCGCGAGCGCACGAAACTCCATCAGTTGGTGGATATTCTCGTCATTGCCGTGTGCGCCACCATTTGCGCCGCCGAGACGTGGGAAGAGATCGCAGAGTTCGGGCAAGCCAAAGAAGGCTGGTTCAAGCAGTTCTTAGCTCTCCCGAACGGGATTCCCTCGCACGACACTTTTCGGCGGGTCTTTCTGCTCATCAATCCGCAGAAGTTTCAGGAGTCGTTTCTGGTGTGGGTGCGAGAGGTCTCGCGGTTGACGGCGGGCGAGATCGTTTCCATTGATGGCAAGCAAGTGCGTGGCGCACGCTCTGCGGATGGCAAAGAAG
>JACMLC010000208.1 GCA_014379795.1 Pyrinomonadaceae bacterium | reverse complement strand
CGGTGGCTGCACACTTCGCGCCTTCCCACGCGGCTGCGTTAAAGGAGCGGTCGTCTTTGCCGCCGATGTCAAAGACGATGCCGACATGAATCTTGGATTTGTCATCGGCAGCGCGGCTCTGCGTCCGGCAGGAAGAGCCTGCCAGAGCGGCAAGGCCGAGCGCGCAGCAGATTGCCAGAGTTGTCCAGAGATTAGACTTCTTCATTCTGTAATTACTTCCTTGATTAATTGATTGGGCAACGATGGAGGCGCGTCTTCAATTTCGTATGCGGCGCGAATTCGCGCGCTGGCCGACTGAGCCTGCGTTTCATCGCGGCAATAGAGCAGGCCGAGCGCGTCTCCCGCGCTGAGCTTGTCTCCGATTTTCGCCTCCGCGAGAAAGCCGACCGCGGCATCAATCTCATCTTCGATGCGCGTCCGCCCACCGCCAATCGCTGCGACTGCGTTTCCGATTTCGGCGGCATCAACTTTAACTATAAATCCGGCGTGCGGGGATTCTACTCTAACCTCGCGCAGATTCAAATCAAGCAACCGAGAGGGGTCATCGCACACGCGCGCATCGCCGCCCTGCGCTTCGACATTCCGCCGAAAACATTCGAGCGCCGCGCCGGACGAGAGCGCGCGTTGAACACGCTCGCGCGCAGCCTCAAGGCTTGATTCCACTCCCGCAGAAGATACCATCCGCGCCGCCAGCTCTAATGATAAATCAAGCACCGGGCGCGCATGCTCATTCATCTCACAGCGCATGATAGCGATGCACTCATGCACTTCGAGCGCGTTACCGACAGCATAACCGAGCGGCTGGTTCATGTCCGTCAACAAAGCTTCCGTGCGGACGCCGCAGGAATTGCCCGTCGCAACCAGCGCACGCGCAAGCTCTCTGGCACGCGCCTCCTCGCGCATAAAAGCTCCGCTTCCGGTCTTCACATCCAAGACGAGCGCGTCCAAGCCTGCCGCCATCTTTTTCGACATGATCGAGGCTACGATTAAAGGAATCGCTTCGACCGTCGCGGTCGCGTCGCGCAGCGCGTACAGCTTTTTATCCGCCGGAGCAATGTCGGCTGTCTGTCCCATCATGGCAAAGCCGACGCTCTTTAAGATTTCACGAAATTCCGGTAATGAAAGATGAACGCGATAACCTTTAATCGCTTCGAGCTTATCCAGAGTCCCGCCCGTGTGACCGAGTCCACGTCCCGAGATCATCGGCACGGCGAGACCACAGGCGGCTGCGAGCGGCGCTATGACGAGCGAGGTTTTATCGCCGACGCCCCCCGTCGAATGCTTATCGGCTTTCGGCTTCGGGATGTCCGAAAAATCCAGCATCTCGCCGGAGCGCAGCATCTCCTGCGTCAGCGACTGCGCCTCCGCTTCGCTCATCCCGTTCAGGAAAATAGCCATCAGCAAAGCAGCGGCCTGATAATCAGCAAACGAGCCGTCGGTCACGCCGCGCACAAAAAGCGCGATCTCTTCAGGCGACAGCTCGCCGCCGTCTCTCTTTTTTTGAATTAAGTCTTGCGGCCTCATGCGGATGTCAGAATATGACTCTTAGCATTTAAAGATTAGTATTTGTGAATGATGATTGACGCTTGAATTTATTTTCTGCTTGCTTACGGCGGCTAAATTTTCAACTTACTCTCCAACAGCACAATCGCTTGCGCCGTCACCGCCAGCCCTTCGCCGATAGCATCAAGCCCCTCGCCCGTTTTAGCTTTCACGCTCACGCAACCTGCATCCGAGCCGAGAGCTTGTGCCAGCTTGTCTCTCATCTCCGCGATGTAGGGGCGCAGTTTCGGTTGCTCAAGCATCACCGTCGCATCAACATTGACGACCGTATAGCCGCGCTCGCCTGCCAGCCACACGACACGCGCCAGCAGCTCAAGGCTATTGGCATCTTTCCAGCGCGGGTCGCGGTCAGGGAAATGCACTCCCAGATCGCCTTCGCACAGCGCACCCAGAATAGCATCCGTGATCGCGTGCGCCAGCGCATCCGCATCCGAATGGCCTTCGGCTCCCATCTCGAATTCCACATGGACGCCGCCAAGGACAAGCTGCCGCCCCCTCGTCAAACGATGCGTGTCGCTCCCGATGCCGATGCGATACATAAGTCTCAAGTCCCAAGTCCCAAGTCAATTGTCCACTCAAACTTGGGACTTGGGACTTGAGACTTGAGACTCGCGCAGCAGGATTTCCCCGAACGCGATGTCTTCCGGGCGTGTGATCTTGATATTGCGCGCGTCGCCTTCGACGATGGCGACCGGTTCACCTAATTGCTCTACGAGCGCGCTGCAATCGGTGGCGTCTGCGCCTCGATTCGGCGCTTGCTCATAGGCGCGGCGCAGCAGCTCGTAGCGAAAGCATTGCGGCGTCAGAGCGTGGCGCAAAGCCTCACGCGCATGCGTCCGCACGATTTTTCCATCCTGAATCTCTTTAATCGTATCGGTTGCGGGAGCAGTGAGGATTGCCGCCCCGTATTCTTTAGCCGCGCGCACCGTTCGGCTGATCTCTTCGGGCGTCACGAACGGGCGCACGCCGTCATGCACAGCAATGATTTCAGCCGTCGCAGCCCGCACAGCTTGCAAACCGCGCCAGACAGATTCGGCGCGCGTCTCTCCGCCCTGCACAACACGCGATAGTTTAAGCAATCCGTACTTGCCTGCCAGAGCGAGAAACCCTGCGACATCCGGCGCGGGCAAAACCACTACGGTCGCCTGTATCTCTGCGCACTCTTCAAACCGTCTGAGCGTGTGAATGATAATAGGAGTCCCGGCCAATTCAAGAAATTGCTTGGCTCGCCCGGCTCCCATCCGCGTGCCCTGCCCGGCAGCAGCGATGATCGCGATGTTCATAAAAACAGTGATAAGTGATGAGTGATAAGTGATGAGATAAGAGCCATGCTTTTTCTTATCACTTATCATTCATCACTTATCACTTTATTCCGTAATCGGCTCGCCCTGATCCGTCACGCGATTCGGCGCGACGCTGGTGTTACGCAGGTCGCGCGCGGGGCGGCGCGTGCCGTTAGTGCGCGTATCACCATAACCGCCGTTGCCATCCGTAGCTTCTTCCCAGAGGCGGCCAAAGATCATCTTTCCGGCGGTCGTTTGCAGGACGCTCGTGACGGCTATGTCCGCGTTCTTGCCGATCAAGCGGCGCGCATTGTCCACGACAACCATCGTGCCGTCGTCCAGGTACGCGACGCCCTGATTGTATTCCTTGCCTTCCTTCAAGATGAACACGCGCATCGCCTCGCCCGGTAGGACCACGGGCTTCAGTGCGTTTGCCAACTCATTAATGTTGAGCACATCGACCCCG
>JACMLC010000021.1 GCA_014379795.1 Pyrinomonadaceae bacterium | reverse complement strand
TGAAGCACGAGTTTTAATCTGCGGTCACCCGTCAGCGCGTACTCGCAGCCGAGCTTGCCTACTGCTTCAACGAAAGCGTGCGTGTCGCCGCGCATCTCCATTTCCAGAAACTTGCGATTCGACTTACGCTCTTCTTCCAGATCGCAATGCGCGGCGATAAGGCCATCCTTCAAAATCAGAATTTCGTCGCAACATTCTTCGACATCGCGCAAGAGGTGCGAAGAGAGCATAATGCGCGCCTGCCCGCCGTCGCGTATCTCACGGATCAGGCGAATCATGCGCGCACGCGTCGGCGGGTCAAGCCCGTTGGTCGGCTCATCCAGGATAATCAGCTTGGGCCCGTGCACGAGCGCCTGCGCCAATTTCGCAAGCTGCTTCATGCCGAGCGAGTAAGTATCAATCGTGCGATAACGCGCTTCTCCCAGACCGACATAAAAGAGGGCTTCGTGTGCGCGCTCAAGCGAGACTTCCGGCGGCAGGCCGGACAGTTCTCCCATCAGGCGCACGAAATGAACGCACGTCATCTTGGCGATGAACGAATCGCGCTCAGGCATGTAACCGATCTGCGAGAGCGTGTGTTTCGGGTCATCATGAATGTCTTGGCCTAGAATGCGCGCAGTGCCCGCCGAGGCCGGATGAAAACTCAGCAGCGTGTGAATGAGCGTCGTCTTCCCTGCGCCGTTCGGCCCCAACAGGCCGATGGCTCGACCGCGCAAATTCGCGCGCAGCTCTTTTAAGATTTGACGCTTGCCGAATTGCACGCTCAGCCCGTCAAGCTCAATGACGGCGTCCGTCCCTGTGTGTGTCTGAGCAGGAGGCGCGAGCGTGTTCGATTCGCTGGCAACGGATGCGGCCATCGCGGCGGTTTACCTTTCCGAAAAGTTTCTGAGGCCGGAAACACTTACGCCGCCGTACGTGCGAGAGTTTCAAACGGCGGGCATAAATTATAAAAGAATCAAACAAGGATGAATAGGAGAGAAAGGGAAAGAGGGAAAAAGGCGAATAGGGAAATAGGAAGCAAGCTGCGGGTCGCTTTTCTTCCTATTTCCCTGTTTCCCTATTACCCTTTTCCCCTTGCCCTCGTTCTTCTATTTGCTGGCAGTTTGGTCGGGCGCTGGACTGATGTTCGCTTGCAAATATTTTTCGGTCTGCCCGTGATCCAGAGAATTGACGGTGATGCCGTCATCCGTAATGCGAATTGAATCGCCCTGCTTGAGCATCCCGGCCAGCTTGTCGTTGACTGTTACCTTATCATTCTCAATCGTCACCTTCAGGCGATCTCCGGAAAAACAGTAGCCGTCATAGTGAAAGACGGCGAGCGTGCCTCGCTCTTCGACGCCGAACCGGTTGGTGATGCCGTCGCGCGTCAGAGTTACTTTGTGCGAAGCGAAGGTTAACTTTTGCGGGTGATGGCTATTGCATCCCTGAAGGAAAATTAAAGTAGAGAAAACAAACAGGGCGGCGATTGATGTGTTGCGCGCGTGGTTGGTGGTCAACCTCATGATGACTTCTCCTTAAATGTTTGACAAAAAGCTTTCGGGGAGACGCTGGCCGGTGATGGTGTCTACCAGACCGGCCAGCGTTTTCTCACAAGTTGCTATTTCTTCTGCTGCTGCCCGGAAGGCTTCTCGTTCATGCCTTCCATCAGGATGTGTTGCAACCCGAATGAAGTCGGCATGCCGAGCAACGTCGCGGGACTGAGGCCGAACGGCCCGCCCTCCGTGTCCGCCGCGAAGATGACGCGGTCGTCCTGCGCGTAAGCGTAAGCGAGCGTCGGCGCAGAGTCGGCCAGAGAGCTGAGAGCCTGCTGCTGTTCCTGCGGCAGATTCTGGGCAGTGCCTTTCATACGGTCGGCCAGAGGCTGAACCAGCGGCGCAAGGTTGTGATACAAGATGGCTGAAAAATTCGTGTTGCCATCTGCGGGCAGCGCGGCCTTGAAGCGCGGCGCAGTCAAGAGCGTGTAGCCCGAATCGCGATACCGCACAGCCTGTGTCACGAGCGCGCGGCTTGGCCCCGCCACCATGTAGCCATTGACGTATGCGTAGTTGAACTCAAGACCGAAATCAACGGACTTCAAGGTATAGAACGTGCGCCCGCCGATCTCCGCGCGCTCCCACTGCAAGCCGCCCTTGCCGTCTTTGGCAGCATACTTGTTGATTTCCGTGACCATGCGCTCAAGCGTCTGCTGCAATTTCGCGGAGTCGTAAACTTCCACGACGACTTTCCACGAAGGCGTCGGCAAGACAGGGCCGTCAATCGCGAAGGCGAACTCTCCGCCGAGCGGCGCGGCGATGTCATTGCGGACGTTGATGCCGTGCGTCGTCTGGAGCTGGTTAAGCTGCTGGCGCAAACCCGGCTTGGTCGTCTCGATAAAGCCGAGCAGGTCGTCCACCAGCGCGGTCGGCTCTTTGACCACGAAAGCGGCTGTGACATTCGCATCCGGCGAGATGAATTCAAGCGCGCCCATCGGCCCCGGCGCGGCCAGCCACGAGGCTACGCCCCTGCGAGTCTGGCTGAACGTGAGCATCGCGCGGCTCTGCGTCTTGCCCGTTTTCTCTTTCTGCTCGACGATGAAATGCTTGAGGTCAAGCAGGCCGAGTTTCTTGTAACCTTCCATCCGCTGCTCGCTATCGTCGCCCTTGATCTCCTGCTTGAGAGCATGAGTCACGATCTTTTCCAAATCGGCAGCGACAATCAGCCCCGCGCCTTCACGATAAACATCAGCGATGCGCGCATAGAAAGATGAAGTCTTGAATTTATTCGCGCCCGAATTTTTGAGCGTCGCAGAGACACGCTGAAGCTGTGCCAGCTCCGGCGCGGCGGCCACGATGTCGCCGTTAATCCAGATGAGCAGTTCTTCAGGCATCTTGCCGTCGGGCTGTGCGGCCTGCGTCGCAGACTGCGGGTCGTCAATGATGCGAACCTTCGGCGCGCCCTTCTGCTCTGCGGCAAAGGTAGCAATCTGCTGGTCTAAGAACGGGCGGAAGCCAGCGGGATTTTTCAGCGTCGCAAGCACGAGCGGCGCACTGGGTTTGCCTTCGCTGTCCATCTCCGCGCTGATCGCCAGCTCGTCGCCAAGCTGCTCGCCGAACTGCCGTACGCGTTCGATAATCTGGCTCAGCTCTGCATTGCCTTTGCCGTTCTCTTTCTCCCACCACTCGCGCAAGGCAGCGTTCTGGCGTATGCGCTCCTGCATGATGCGGTGCGATTCGGTCAGCGTCGCGCTCAAGTTCGGCAGCGCGGCGTAAAGCACTGTTCCTTCAGGCACGCTGTCCAGCAGGCGCGTCGAGTAGCGAACGTCCGGCTGCTGCACCTGATTCAAATCTTTTTGCATCCCGGCGAACTGATTTAACAATTCTCCGTAACGCGCGGCGTCGCGGCTCCAGGCGACTTCGGTTTTGACCGGAACTTTTTCGAGGCTCACCTGCGTCGTCGTCTGGTCGCCGGGTTTCAGGACATCTTCCTTGCCAGCGTAGTTGACGTGGACTTCGCCTTCGACGACCGATACGCGCGTGCCCTTCGTGCCGTGATTGACGGAGAAGATAGTTCCCGTCACAGTTGTGACAGACTCGTCCGTGCGCACATAAAGATGATGCGCGCCCTGCTTGGCTGCCTGCACGATGACGTTGCCGCGCTCAAGCTCGATGGTCGTGCCATCGGAGTTGCGGCTCAGGGAAAATTCCGAGCGATCCTTCATCTCGACCAGCGAGCCGTCGTCAAGCTTCACAACGGCTGTGGCGTCTTTGCCCGTGCGAATCTTCTCGCCTCTCTGAATCGCTTCGCCCGCACCGATGGCGCGCAAATCGCTGTCCGAGACTCTGTAAACAGTGCCGTTCACAACCTCGACAGTCGCCTGCACGTTCTGGCCGAATTGCAAGAGCGGCCAGATCAGCAGACCGAAGCCGACAAAGAAGGTCGCGGCAATCGCCCATTTCCAGACGGGCTGAACCGGCTGGATTTTGGATATTGTGCGGGCGGCGGGCGTCGCGACAGTCGCGGCGACCTTGCCTTCACGCGCCAGTTTGAGCGCGCGGCGGCAGGGGATGCACTCGTGCGTGTGATCTTTTAAGAGCATCGCGCGAGCATCCTGCAACTCGCCGCGCAAATACGCGGGCATCAACGATTGAAAATCGGAGCATCCGTGTATGTGCTCGATGCTTGATGAGGCGACGGCTTGGACCGGCGCGGCGCTTGCGCTCTCTGTAGAGAGCTTAGCCCACACGCGCTTGGCTGCGCCTTCGATGATGGCAGAGTCAATCTTTTCGTTATGAATCTCGTTCATGGCTCTGTCTAAAATGGCATCTGTGTCTTCGGTTTTACGCTTCATGATGTTTCTCCAAATACTGGCCAATATCTTTTCTCAAACGCGTGCGGCTGCGATGCAGCATCACGCCGACGACCATCTGCGAAGTCCCCAGCATCTCCGCTATCTCGCGATTGCCGTAGCCCTCGTAATATCTCAAGACGAACATCTCAGCCGCCTTCGGGCCGAGCTTTGAAATCGCTTCCTGAATCAGAGCGCGCAACTCGCCGTCTGCGTGCTGCGCTTCGGGATTCAAAAAAGTGCTTTCGAGCTGTTCGTGCTCAATGTCATCGAGCGCAACGGATTTCGAGCGCGTGCGGCTGCGCATAATGTCGAGCGAGGCATTGATCGCCGCGCGCAAGAGGTAACCGGCAGGGTTCGGCTTCAAATCAAGCCCCTCTTCGCGCCGCACCAGACGCAGGAAAACGGTCTGTAACACGTCTTCGGCATCCACTGGGCTGCCGGTGACGCGATAGGCCGTCCGAAAAATTTGATCGTAATGCTCGCGGAACAGTGTTTCCAACTCCGGCGGCGGCGGATCAGGCATTGGTTTTAAGTGGGTTGCGGCTGCTAACACGTCTTTCTCCTTTAAG
>JACMLC010000207.1 GCA_014379795.1 Pyrinomonadaceae bacterium | reverse complement strand
GGATGGACGCCGGGTTTCTATTGCTAAAGCCGTCTACGGGAAACTACAATCCGTCACATATCAAAAGGAGGCTGCCTCGATGACCTGCGCCAATCCTCGCGCTTTACTGCGTGCCGTCGCTATAGCTTTGCTTATCGCCCACATCGTTTGCGCTCAAACACCGAAGACAACCACCCCGCGCGCCGAAGCTCAAGCAGAGCTGGATAATTTTATGGCGACGCTGATGCCTGCAAAGACCGAAGAGGAGCGCAGGGAGACGCTCGCCGCACGAAAGGATTTGACGAATCTTGAGGCGGCGAAGGCATTGATGACGCGTGGCGAGCGGCTTGTCCTGCACGGCGAGTATGCGGCGGCGCTGAATCTTCATAAATCCGCGCTCGACATCGTCACTGAGTTGAAAGATGAAGCGGGCGTGGCGCTCGCGATTAACTTAATCGGTCGCACCCGTCACGCGCAGAACGAGTATCAGGCGGCTTTGGAATTATACGAGCAGAGTCTCGCGTTATGGACGAAGCTCGGCGGCAAGGAAGCGGAAATCGCAGACATCTTTAACGATCAGGCGCGCACATATTATGCGTTGCGGGAATATGACAAGGCGCAGTCGCATTATGAAAAGGCTATGAAGTCGGCACAAGGCGCGGGCAATAAAAAAGCGATAGCAATAGCGCTCAACGGCTTCGGCATCATTCGTTATTATCGCGGCGACCCGAAAGCCGCTTTAGATTTTTATCAACAAAGCCTGCGCCTGTGCGAAGAGATTGGTGATAAAGAGAACGGCAGCAATGCGCTTAACAACATCGCGCAGGTCTATAACATGCTCGGCAACTTTCGCCAAGCCATAGAATTTTACGAAAAAAGCATACGGGTCTATGAAGAGCTAGGCGCAAAGAAAAGGGTCGCGCGCTCACTTGCCAATCTCGCAAATGTTTACACCACGCTCAACGACCACCTTATGACCATCAAGGTTTTACAGAAAAGCATAGCCATCTCGGAAGCATTGGATGACAAGCCAAATCTGGCGATGGCGGTGCACAACACCGGGCGCGTCTATTACAAGCAGGGCAATTATGATTTGGCGCTGCATTACTTTCAAAAAACTCTCGTTTTGCGTGAGGCGGTCGGGGTCAAAGCTCAAACCATCAACCTGCTGAACAGTATCGGCGATGTGTACCGCGCGCTGGGACGTTATGAGCAGGCACTAGAAGCACATCGCAAGGCCCTCAGCATCAGCGAAGAGATTAATGAGCGAAGGTCAATCGGCTTCTCTTTTGAAGGCATCGGCGGTGTCTATGAAGCGCAAGGCAATTACCCGGCTGCGCTCGAAAATTTCGCAAAGAGCTTGCAGATTGCCGAGCAGATGAATAACAGACCCATCATCGCTGATTCATTAGTTTACATAGCTGTGATTTATGAAGCGCAGGGCAATTATCCCAAAGCCTTGGAATATGCTGATCGGGCGGCGACCCTGGCGCGTGAACTCGGCCTGCCCAATCCATTGTGGCGCGCACGCACAACCGCCGGGCAATCGCATCGCGCTTTAGGGCATTTAGCAGAGGCCAGAGCCGCTTTCGAGGAAGCCATCCGCGCCATCGAAGATTTGCGCGGGCTGGTCGCCGGGGGCGAGAGAGAGCAGCAAAAGTTTTTTGCGGACAAGCTTGCGCCCTACACTGCGATGATTGAGCTAATGCTGGTTGAGGGCAACGAGCAAGAGGCTTTCGCGTATGCCGAAAGAGCCAAGGCGCGCGTGCTATTGGACGTGCTGAAGAGTGGTCGCGTCGAAATCAATAAGGCTTTGACTTCTGCGGAGCGCAAGCGCGAGCGGGATTTGAGCGGCGAGCTAACCGTGCTGAACGAGCAGGTCAAGCGTGAGCGTGAACGCGAAAAACCGGACGCCGCACGCTTTAACGAACTGCTCGTGCGCCAGCAGAAAGCCCGGCTGGATTACGAAGCCTTTCAAGCGAATATTTATGCCGCGCATCCAGAGCTGGCAGTGCAACGCGGCGAAGCTCGCACGGCCACGCTCGAAGAGTTGGGCGCGCTCGTGCCGGATGAAAAGACCGCGCTCGTTGAATTCGTCGTCGGTGAAGATCGCACACTCGTCTTTGTCATCACCAAATCAGATAAGGCGCAGCCGCAACAAATCAAATCCGTGCCTGAGCTGCATGCTTACACGCTTAACATCAAGCGCGCCGATTTGACGAAACGCATCGCAAATTTTCGCCAGCAATTAGCCGCGCGCGACCTGCTCTTCAGTGTCGGAGCCAAAGAGCTTTATCAATTGCTGCTCGCGCCCGCCGCCGCCGAGCTGCAAGGCCGCACGCGGCTCATACTGGTGCCGGACGGCGCGTTGTGGGAGCTGCCTTTTCAGGCTTTGCTGTCTCCCCAAAATGAATACGTCGTCGAGTGGCACGCGCTCTCTTACGCTCCATCTTTAAGCGTGCTTGGCGAGATGGCGCGCAGGCGGAAAACGCGCGGGACACATCAGGCGGATAAAGCAACCTTGCTGGCATTCGGCAATCCTGTGCTAGACGCCGTGCGTGAAAATGTCGGACGCGCTTCGAATAATCAAATGATGGCGACGGCCAACGGCAGGACCTTCGCAGCCTTGCCGGAGGCCGAACGGCAAGTGCGCGCGTTGGCGACGCTCTTTGGCGCAGGCCGCAGTCGCGTCTATACGGGCAAAGACGCGCTGGAAGAGAAGTTAAAACGCGAGGCCGGAAGTTATCGGATTGTGCATCTCGCCACGCATGGAGTGCTCGATGATGTAAGCCCGCTCTATTCGTATATCCTGCTCAATGGAAGCGACAATGAATCCAACCGTCCGGGAGCTATTAAAACTTCCAATGGTGCGCCCGCTGCTGTCCGCGAGGATGGACTGCTGGAAGCATGGGAGTTAATGCAGCTTAATCTGCACACTGATCTGGTTGTACTTTCAGCATGTGAAACGGCGCGCGGGCGTATCGGGCACGGCGAAGGCATGATCGGCTTGTCTTGGGCGCTGTTTGTGGCCGGAAGCCCGACGACCGTCGCCAGCCAATGGAAAGTTGAATCAGCCAGCACGACTGAATTAATGCTTAGCTTTTACCGCCACCTGCAATCCGCTTCCGGCAACGCATCTAAGGCAGAGACAAAAGCAGAAGCGTTGCGACAGGCCTCACTCTCCCTTCTTCGCAGCCAAAGGTCTGCGCATCCTTTCTACTGGGCAGGCTTTGTGATAATTGGAGACGGCAACTGAAATAGTCCTGACCACACAAATTCAATCGTTCAACCTGCGAAAAATCTGCGATCCCCACTGCACCGTAGCAACAAAGTGATGCTGCGTTATGGCCTAAACTCCCGTAAATACATTCCACAGCACTCCACAATAATGATTAGGCTTTTACCGATATTGACCAGTGTTCGATAACCTGCGTTAGGCAGCGGAAGATAGTTGGCGTAAGCTTGCGCTGATGCGTATGCTCAAGTTCATACTGAAATATCTGCTGGCGGTTTTGTTTGTGCTGGCGGGGGTGAATCATTTTCTGAATCCTGAATTCTATTTGAAGATGATGCCGCCGTATCTGCCGTGGCATCTGTTTCTGG
>JACMLC010000206.1 GCA_014379795.1 Pyrinomonadaceae bacterium | reverse complement strand
CGTTGCTGCCAGTAAGAGTCGTAAGAAGGATGCGCGACAAAAGCGTTCCACGTCGGCAGTTTTCCATCAAGCTGCGTTGTCAGGGTGGAGAGAGTTTTTAGAGACAGATACCAATCAAAAGCATCTGTCTGGCCGAAGCTCACATTTCTCCCCCCTTGGAGCCTTCCAGCGACTTCACCCACTCGTGCCCGTAGCTCTGACGGAATGCGCCGTGGTGGAACAAATCATCTCCCATCCAAAAGTCCGCGACCGGAGCCTGCGGCGAAGAAGCCCTGAGCGCGGGATGCGGTTCCAAGAGCGCCATCGTCGCCAGCCAGCCGTCGTAAGAGACGCCCATAATTCCGGCTCGCCCGTTATTCTTCGGCACGTTCTTAACCAGCCAATCAATCGTGTCGTAGGTGTCCGTGCTTTCGTCAACTGATTTGTCATCGCGCCGGTCACGCGGCGGACGCACCATCACAAACTGTCCTTCCGAATCAAACTTTCCGCGAATGTCTTGAAAGACGAAGATATAACCATCCTGCACCAACTCTTTGCGCGAGCCATTGAGCCTCCCGGAACTCCATCCCTTCACTCCGTAAGGCGAGCGATTGATCATAAAGGGAAGCGGCGCGGTCTGATCTTGCGGAGCAAGGATCACCGTGTAGAGATGAACGCCGTCACGCATACGTATCTTCGCTTCGGTTCGCGTGAACTGAACCCGCGTGTCTTTGGCTGGCTGGTCGCTGGTTTTTTTGGCAGGGAATTCTCTGCCGCTCTGCCGCCAGATGATGGAAACGACTTTCCCTCCGGCATCGCGTATGAAATCCACTTGCGCGCTAAAGACTTTGAGAAAAAAGCTGTTTTCGGAGGCGGGGAAAATCTCGAATTTATCTTGATCCGTAGCTTGCCCGTAAAACTTATCGCCCTCGCGGAAAAACGAAAAAACGAATTCGGGGTCTCTCGCATCCACGTACTGACCGACAAATGGGTCGAAAGCTTGCGGGTTGATTTTTATCTCAACCGGCTGCGGGGTGGCGGCAGGCGTTTGCGCCAACACCAGATGCGGCGTTTGAGAAATTGAAGAGCCTGATAAAATTAAGAATGCGAAAATGTAAAAAGCGCGGCTGAGATACTTCATCTAGAGGCTCCTGAATTTTGAGAATTGAACAGACCCTGTATTTGCCGAAAAGCCTTTTGGTAATGCCTTAACATAACACGGCTCAGCCGTGCAATAGTTTCAGAAGTTACGAACGCTTCATCACGCCGTTCGCACGCTTCGTCACATTTCGTGCCCAAAAAACGCCGGAGGCGGCGATTACTCTTGAGCCGGACGATGATGATGCGGGCAGCATCGCTTCTAACATGGATGCCCGGTCGGCCTTGCTGAATGAATGCTCATTCAGTTATGATGGCCTCTTGTAAGCGACCCCTCTTCTGGAAAGGTTTTCACACACATATGCTTCGGATTGAAAAGGCTGCTGTCTTAGGCGCGGGGACGATGGGCGCGCAGATTGCCGCGCATCTGGCGAACGCAGGGATACCAGTGCTGCTGCTCGATATTGTGCCGCGCGAAGCGACGGCTGAGGAACAGGCCAAAGGCTTGACGCTGGAATCAAAGCGGGTGCGCAATCGCATCGCGCAGGGCGGACTTGATGCTGCGAAGAAAGCTAAACCGGCTGCGTTCTTTACCCCCGAAAAAGCTGCGCTGGTTTCGGTCGGCAATTTCGATGACGACTTGAAAAGTTTGAAGGATTGCGACCTTGTCATCGAAGCGGTCGTCGAGAATCTGGAAATCAAGCGCAACCTTTTCGAGCGCGTTGAGCAGCATCGCAAGCCCGGCTCTGTCATCGCTTCGAACACGAGCGGCATTCCGATTCGCTCGATTGCCGAAGGCTTGACGGAAGATTTCCGCGCACATTTTATCGGCGTACACTTTTTCAACCCGCCGCGCTATATGAAGCTGGTCGAATTGATTCGCACCGAATGGACGAAGCCGGAAGTCTCTTGCGCGCTCTTCGGTTTCTTAGACCAGCGGCTCGGCAAAGGCGTGGTGGCGGCGAAAGACCGCCCGAATTTTATCGCCAATCGCATCGGCACTTTCGGCGCGCTCGTGACGATAAAGACGATGCTGGAAGACGGCTATTCGATTGAAGAGGTAGACAAAATGACGGGCGTCGCGGTCGGGCGTCCCAAGTCCGCGACCTTTCGCACGTTCGACCTCGTCGGTCTGGATGTCTTCGGGCATGTCATTAAAAATCTTTACGAGAACTTACCGGAAGACGAAGAGCGCGAGGTGTTCATCGCTCCTGAATTTCTGACGCAGATGATCGGGCGCGGAATTTTGGGCAATAAGACGAAGGGCGGCTTTTATAAGCGGCAGCAGGGCGAGGGAGAGAAGCCGGAAATCTGGACGCTCGAAGCGGCCTCGCTCGAATATAAGCCCTCG
>JACMLC010000205.1 GCA_014379795.1 Pyrinomonadaceae bacterium | reverse complement strand
TATATTCTGATTGACGGGCGGCTGTTAGTCACGATTGAAGATGAAACGGGCACACACAAGGTCGGAGAGATTCTGCCGGGGCAGAGCTTTGGCGAGATGGCTGTGCTTTCGGGAGCGCGCCGCGTTGCGACCGTGCGAGTCGGGAGCGAATCGCCTGCTCACGTTCTGGCTCTGGCGCGTCCAGCCTTGCGACTGCTGCGTAAGCTGCCAAAGTTCGGTCAGGCTCTGGACAAGACCTATCGCGAATATGGCTTGAGCCTCACGTTAAGAGAAATCCAGAGTTTTACAGCTCCGAACCTCTTTAACACGGAACTGCTCAAACGCTTTAGCGATGCCACGCGGTTTGTCGTGTACGAGAAGAATCATGTTCTCTTTCAGGAAGGCGATCCCATCAATCGCCTCGTCTTCATTAAAAACGGTTGGATTCGTCGCGTCAGGGGCGCGGACTTTAATCCTGACGTGGCGGATTTGCTGATGGGCTTGGATGAAGATGTCAGCATTGATTTTCTCGGCGCGGGAAACTGTCTGGGCTTTGAAGGCATTGACCTCGCGGCAAAGTGGCAGCACACGGCGACCATCATGACGCGCGCCGAAGTCATCGAAGTCGCCATCTCGCGCCTGCGCTCGGACGCGGAGCTGCGCCACGCAATCGTTAAAGCTTTGAGCGGAGTTTCCAGCGTTGACGATGCGCCAAAGCCCGTTAAGGCTTTAGACCAAAGACAGGTTGCAGCGGCGAGCAAAGAGATTGGAACGGGCATTGTTGACGGCGTCAACTTGCTGGTCATGGACATGGACTTGTGCGTGCGCTGCGGCAATTGCTCGCTGGCCTGTCACAAGGTTCACGGCCATTCGCGCCTCGTCCGTCGCGGGATAAACATCGAAAGACCCGTCAAACCTCTCAGCCGTTCCGTGCAAAATGTTTTGGCTCCGTCTGTCTGCCTGCATTGTCAGGATGCAGAATGTTTGACGGGCTGCCCGACGGGCGCGATTGCGCGCTATCCCGAAGGCAAGGTTGATATTGACCCGCAGACCTGTATCGGCTGCGGCGACTGCGCGACGCAATGCCCTTACGATGCGATTTCGATGATTCCGCGCACGCCGGAAAAAGCGACGCTGTCAGGCAGGCTGGTGAAATCTTTTAAAAGCCTCGTCTCGCTCTCGCCGCAGCAGTTGCCGCCGCCCGTCGCCGTCTTGGAAGACCTGCTCGCGGTCAAGTGCAACCTGTGCGACAACACGAAACTGAATCCACCGGGAGCAAAGCGACAAGCCTATTCGTGCGAAGAGAATTGTCCGACGGGCGCGCTGCTGCGCGTCAACCCGCGCGAGTATTTTACGGAAATCACAAGCTCCATCGGCCTGATACAGCAAGACCAAACGCACGCCATCGGGCGCAATATACACAAGAGCGACCCGCTCGCTAAGCTCTGGCACGTCGGCGGCATTTTGTTCTGCCTGATTGTAGGAGGCTTGGCCTTCTGGGCTACGCGGCGTTATTCACCGGACGCGAATATGGGTTATGGCTGGCTGACGATGCGCTGGCTGACCGGCCTCGCCGGTTTGC
>JACMLC010000204.1 GCA_014379795.1 Pyrinomonadaceae bacterium | reverse complement strand
GAAGGCCCGAGCAGGACAACGAACTCGCCGTCAGCGGTTTCAAGATTCAGGTCATCAACTACTACAGACTGACCGAATCTCTTTGTGACTTGCTCAAATCTAACGTTCATTTTTTTGAGACAATAAGAAAAACAAATTTCGCGCAAAGGCGCAAAGACGCAAAGGAAGACCGCAAAGGGATTGAATGCTTCCTGACTCTTGCGTGCTGTTCTTTGCGCCTTTGCGCCTTTGCGGGAGTCTCTTCATCCTTTGACTGCTCCTAAAGAAAGCCCACGCACGAGGTAACGCTGCACGGCCATCGCAAAAATCAGAATCGGCATCATCGCCACGACTCCCGCCGCGCTCATCACTCCCCATTTGATTTCATACTGCGTGACGCGCCCCGCGATGCCGACCGGCAAAGTCATCGCCGCATCAGTTTGCGTCAGCACGAGCGCAAACAAAAATTCGTTCCACGAAATTATAAGACAAAAGACAGCCGTCGCCGCCAATCCCGGCGCGACCAGCGGCAGCACGACTCGCCTCAAAGCGCCGAGCCGGGAATCGCCATCCACCCGCGCGGCCTCTTCCATCTCGCGCGGCACTTCCATAAAAAATCCGCGCATCATCCAGACTACGAACGGCAGATTAAAGGCCGTGTACACGATAATCAGCGAAGCCTTCGTATTCAGCAGGCGCACGTCGCGCATCATTAGGAAGAGCGGGACGGCTGTGACAATCGGCGGAAACATACGCGTCGAAAGAATCCATAGCGCGAGCCGCGTATCCAGCTTGCGCGGAAGGCGAAACCGCGCCAGCGCATAGGCCGCCAACGTTCCCAACACTAGCGCACACGCGGTTGAAAGCACGGCGACGATTGCGCTCGTGAGGAGATACTGGCCGAAAGAGCGCGTCACGAATGCGTCTTTGTAATGCGCCAGCGTCGGGCTGAAGATGAGCCAGCGCGGCGGCACAGCGAATTGATCCACTTCGCTCTTGAGCGAGATCGTAATCATCCAGTAAACGGGAATCAGCGACACGACGCACGCAAGCAGCGCGAGCCCGTACTTTAGGAAAGAGGGGACAGGGGACAGGGGCTTGGGGACGGATTTGGCGTTTCTTATCATGCCGCCTCCTGTCTCTGAAGCAGGCGGATGTAGAGCATGCTGATGATGTTTGTCAGGATAAGCAGCACGAACGACATCGCCGCCGCATAGCCGAAATCCGAGAAGCGAAACGCCGTTCGATAGATGTAAAGGCTGATGGTTTCGGTGGCAAAACCGGGGCCGCCTTCCGTGAGGATAAAGACCTGATCGAAGACGCGCAGCAAGTCCATCGTTCTTAAAAGCAATGCTATTAAAATCGCAGGCTTCAAAAGCGGCAGCGTGACATGACGAAAAGTCTGCCAACGGCTTGAGCCGTCAATCTGTGCGGCCTCGTAAGGCTCTTGCGGGATGGCCTGCAATCCTGCGAGCAGGACTAGGAACATAAACGGCGTCCATTGCCAGATGTCCACGACGATGACAGAGAAGAGCGCGAGCTTTGGCGATGCCGTCCACGTGAGCGAAGTAGTATCGAAGCCTGCTCCCTTCAGAGTGCCGTTAATCGCCCCGAAGTTTGAATTGAGCATCAAACGCCACACGACGCCCACGACCACCGTCGGCAGCATCATCGGCACGAGCAACGCCGCGCGAAAGAAACTGCGCCCGCGCAGGCTCTCATTCAACAACACGGCCAGAGCCAGCCCCAGCAGAAACTCGCACGTCAACGCCGCCAACGCATAAACGAGCGTGTGCCCCAAGGCCGCCAGAAAAAAATTATCCGAAGCAAGGCGCGTAAAATTCTGAAGTGACCACACGGCACGCTCGCCCGCGCCGGTTTGAAAACTGACTTTGATGGAATAAATGAGGGGATAGATTGAAAGCGCGAGCAGCACCGCAACGGTCGGCGCGATGAGCAGGTAAGGCAATGCTCTATCACTCTGCAATGAAAATAGTCTAGGGCTTAAAGGCATAAACGAAACTTACCACAAAGGCACAAAGACACTAAGAAACATGATTTTCTGTCTTAGTGTCTTTGTGCCTTTGTGGTTAATCTATTTTTTTCATTTCCCGCGCTCGATAATCTTTACGATCTCCGCGTTGGCCTGATTCATCGCGTCTTCCGCAGACAATTCGCCGCTGTTGGCTTTTGATAAAAAGATGCCGAACGAGTTTTCGATCTCGTTCCAGAGCGGCGTGCGCGGGCGCGGGCGCGAGTTGTCGAGCGAGCGAAGCTGCGAAGGATAAGCAGGAAATTTAGCGACCATCTCAGCATCTGTAAAAATGGACTTGCGCGTCGGCGGATTGCCGCGCAGGGCTGATTGTTTCATCTGCTCGCGGCTCGTCGCCCAGACCAGAAAATCGAAAGCTGCTTCAGCATTCCTTGCATCGCGCGGGATGGCTATCAGCCAGTTTCCGATTTCTGCACGACCGGGATTTTTTGCTCCGGGCATGACTGTGAATGCCATCTGGCCTGTGACTTTTGATTTCGCAGAGTCGCTGAACGAACTGATCCACGCAGGCCAGTTGATGGACATCGCCGCCGTCCCTTGTAAGAGATGCGCGGAGACATCATCCGCGTTGAAGCTGGCATAGCCGGGGGGCGCGTACTTGCCCAGCTCAAGCATAAATTTCAAGGCCGCGATGCCTTCCGCGCTGTTGACCGAAGGCCGCCCGCTCGCGTCAAACATCTCCGCACCGAAAGCCCAGAAGATCGGCATAAAATCCGCCACTGCCGCATTCCCCTGCGCCGCGCGCATCACGTAGCCGTACATCTTCCCGCCGCCGGGCGCGCCATTGCTCTCGCGCTCGTGAATAATTTTCGTCGCGGCCAGCACCTCATCCCACGTCGCAGGCTCTTTTAGAGCGTGTTTCTGGAAAACATCTTTGCGATAAAAGAAGAGCTGCGAGTTGCCGACATAAGGCAAAGCGTAGAGCGCGCCCGTCTGGTACGGATGACGACAGAGCGCTAGAGAGTTTGGGACGAAATCATCATCCGGCCCGGTTTGCCCGCGCTTCTCATAAAAGGGTTTGAGGTCTGTCAAAACATCCGCCGAAGCAAAGCGCGGAAACCACGGATCGTCAAGCATGATCAAATCATACGCGCCCGTCTTGGCGTTCAAATCAACCAGTTCCTTTTCAAACAGATTGGCATAAGGAAACTCCGCGATGTTGATATGAACGCCTGTCTGCGCTTCATAATCACGCGCCGCCTGTTTAAGCGCGTCGCCTTCTACACCG
>JACMLC010000203.1 GCA_014379795.1 Pyrinomonadaceae bacterium | reverse complement strand
GTAACTTGGGTTAAATAGATTTAGAAGTAATTGAATGAATTCAAAATTTCATGTTAAGATAACTCGTTTTCTTCGGGCGCTTCCCCGACCTCTGAGCGCTTGCATCCCCCGTGTGAACAATCGAATCCATAAGTCCCGGACTGGGTTTCAAGACCCGGTTTTTGAGTTAGCTATAATTATGCTCGATAAATTCTGTCACAGGTCTCGGCAGCCCTTCGCGCTTTTTCTCGTCCTTGTCATAGCTGCCAGTCAGGCCATCGCCGGAATTACTATCACCGGCGCGGACGGCATCACGATGACGGGCGCGGACGGCGTCAGCTATGTCGGCATCAACGGTATCACGATGACAGGCGCGGACGGCTTTCTCTCGTTCACTCCGAACGGCATCACCATGACAGGCGCGGACGGCATCACCATGACCGGAGCCGACGGCGCGACCTACACAGGCAGCAACGGCGTTGGCGCGAACAGAGCCGATGGCATCACGATGACGGGCGCGGACGGCATCACGATGACGGGTGCGGACGGCATCACGATGACGGGCGCGGACGGCACAACCTATCAGGCAGACTCGGTCGTTGTTCGACAACCGAATGGCATCACGATGACGGGCGCGGACGGTATCACGATGACCGGAGCCGACGGTATCACCCGAACGGGCGCAGACGGGATTACGATGACGGGCGCGGACGGTATCACGATGACCGGCGCGGATAATCATACGGGCGGGATGGAAGGCGCGCAGAGCGGGTTGCAAAGCGTTGACCCGGAGCTTGCCGCGCGGCTAAACACTTTAACGGATGACAGCAACGTTAATGCTCTCATCGTCTATCACCGGCCAACGACGGATGCGGACATCGCTGACTTACAATCAATCGGAGTCTTGGGCGGGACGCGCTATCGCATGCTGCCGATGATTTGCATCACCGCGACGCGCGCACAGATTATCTCTATCTCTCGCCTTTCAAACGTGCGCTCGATCTACGGCAATCGCACACTTCAGTTGAGCATGGATACGCGTCTGGCAGCCAACGGAGCCGCGCGCGTGCCGCGTGACGGGGATTTGACCGCTAAGAATGGCGGTGTACAGGTAACGGGGCGCAATGTGACGGTCGCCGTGCTGGATACAGGAGTCAACGGCGGGCATGCGGATTTGTCAGGCCGCGTCGTCAGGAACGTCAAGCTCGCGGACACGCAGAGCGCGAGCATCGGGTTTAATACTCCTGCGAACATAGAGAATTTACAGAACACGGATTTGGTCAACGGTCATGGAACTTTCGTCGCGGGCGTGATTGCCGGAAGCGGCGCGCGTTCAAATGGGAAATATAGCGGGGTTGCGCCGGGCGCACGCATCGTGGGCTTGAGCGCAGGCGAATTGAATCTCTCTTATGTGCTGACGGGATTTGATTACCTGCTTGAGAACGCCGCGAGCCTGAACGTGCGTGTCGTCAATTGCAGCTTTTCCGCCAACACCGCATTTGACCTTAACGATCCGGTCAACATCGCGACGAAGATGCTGGTCAGTCATGGCGTCAACGTAGTCTTCTCGGCGGGCAACACGGGGCCTGGAATCGGCACGATCAATCCGTATGCGGTTGCGCCGTGGGTCATCAGCGTGGGCGCGACGGATGACAGGAGCCGTCCGGCCAACTTCTCTTCGCGCGGGACTTTCGGCAGCGAGATATTCCGTCCGACTCTGACCGCGCCGGGTGTGAGCGTCGTTAGCCTGCGCAGCGGCGTTTCGACGAGCGTCACAGGCGCGTTGGGAATTGAATCTGAAACAGACTTGCAGCGTTTGACGCCCGCAGAGCTTCCTTTTTATACGACCGCGAGCGGGACGAGTTTCTCTGCGCCGCAGGTGGCCGGAACCATCGCCTTGATGCTCGAAGCCAACCCGCAACTGAGACCGGTGGAGATTCGGGACATCCTGCAACGCACGGCGACTCCGCTGACTCCGTATTACGCGCATGATGTCGGCGCGGGAATGTTGAACGCTCATGCAGCCGTGCTGGAATCCGCTTTTTCGCAACGCCGGATGGGGATGTGGCGCGCGACGCTGAATCGCGGGCAGGTGCGCTTTATCACTGACCAGTATCAAACTTTCAGCGGGACGGTTTATCCCGGCAGCGCGTATGAAGCGAATTTTAATATCCCTCAGAACGCATTGATCGCTTCGGTGCAGACCGCCTGGGGGCCTATGTGGAGCGTCAACGATCTGGGGCTGGCGGTTTACGACGGGACAGGCATCAAGCGCGGCGAATCGAATCAAGTGAATCTGCCCGGATTGACGGGCAAGCGCGAGCGCGTCGTGCTAAAAACTCCGGCGGCAGGCACGTATCAGGCGCGGCTGATGAACACGCTCGGGCCGGTCGGGACGCCGCAAGCTGTGACGGGCGCAGTCGAAGTCACACGCGTCGAACAATCTACGCTCTCTGATTTAAGCAGTGTGAGCAGCGCGTCGCGTGCGGAGATTTATCAGGCTCTGCGCACCTTTGTGATGTCTGCCTATGGAAATAAATTCCGTCCGGGCTTTACGGTGACGCGCTCTGAATTAGCAGCCACGCTGGTGCTTGGCGGGCGCGCTCCGCAATACATGTCCGGCCAGCCGAACTTTATGGATGTCAGGGATCGCGCCACCAGAATATTTATCGAGAGCGTGCAGGCTGCGCCGGGCGGCGGATTCTTCCCCGATGCAGAGACGGGCGGATTTTTCCGTCCTGATGCGCGCATAGATCGCCTGACGGCTGCGATTGTGCTGGTGCGCGCGGCGGGTCTCAAAGCGGAAGCAGAGGCTGGCAACGCGCCCCTTGCAATCCTCGATGTGGGACAGGTTCCGGCAGCTCTGCGCGGTTATGTGTCGGTCGCGCTCTCACGCGGCCTGCTCACGCAGCAGGGAGCGTTCTTTAATCCGCAGGGTGGATTGACGCGAGCCGAACTGGCGCACGCGATGGCTGTGATGAACAAGCTGGCGACAGAATAAAGCCAAGCAAGAGTTTGAGAGATCAGCAGGAGCGGGCGTCGGCATGATTGCTGACGCCCGCTTTTTTCTGAGAAAACTTTGCCCGAAACCCTCTCCGGTGCAGGCAAATGCTACTTTTGCCCGGACGTTTGTTGGCGCGAGCTTCAGGACGCCGACTCAATTTCTGCTCTGGTTCAGTGAGTGTTATACGGGCCTTTCCATGTTCGGATTGTTGGACTACCGGGACTGGCCTCGTCGCAGGCTCCACAGCCCGCGCACGGAGAGGATGATGGAGAAGAGCGCGGTCACGCCGAGCGCGATGAGCGTCCAGATGAAGAAGAAGGCTCCGCTGGAATTGGCGATGCCGCTCGCGACGCCGACACCCTTCCCCTTCATGTGGAGGACGGGGACGGCCAACGAAAGGAGCGAGCCGAGGAGCATGATGATGTACCCCGACCGCCGTTCGCCAAGCACCAGCGTTCCGTACAGCCAGACGACAAAGATGGGCACGGCAGTGAGGTTGTAGACCCCTCCCTTTTCGAACCCGCGGATGATGTCGTCCGCCAGGTGAAACGTAAAGAAGAGGATCGAGAGCAGAGACGTGATGGTTAACATAACGCTGTGTTTCATTTGATATTTTCCTTTACTGGCTGACCACAGCAATCGCGCGCTCAAGCTGTTCGTCCCTTTTCTCTGCGACGCCGCGAATAGTGCGCGAGGCGGGGACGGTTGGCTTGATGCCGACGCCGTGATGCTGCGAGCCGTCGTGCTTGAGGACTTTCATTCCCGTCCAGATGACATTGTAACGTCCCGGAAGAATGAATGGATTGATGTTGCCGTTTGTCCCGGCGGTCGTCTCGCCGACGATCTCTGCGAGCTTGTAGGCCTCGATGATGCCCATGTAAGACTCTGCGTAGCTGATGGCGCGCCCGTCTGTGAGAAAAGCTATCCTGGCTTTGAGTCTTGGAGCTATTGGCGCAAGCTCCCAACGCCCGTCCGTTGCAAAGTTGGTCATGCCCTTGTGGTCTGGCACAGTAATCAACGGAACGTTCCAGCGCGCGGACTGGACTGGCTTGTCTATCAAGTGCGAAATCACCAAAGGCGAAACGGACGGGTAGCCGCGCAGGTCGAAGATGATTCCTTTCGCCTGCTCTAGGCGGGGCAGCGCGGCTTGAAATTCTTCATCCTTGAGGCGTCCAATGTCGAGATAGAAAATGCCCTGCTTCAGCTCTTGAATTTTTTCCGGGCGCGGTTGTTCCAGAGCGCGTAGCTCCATGCTGCGCTTCAGGGCGACTGTCATGCGCTTTCCGTCCTGTGACTGCGCGTCGAGATTGACTTCGGAATCCTTCATGCCCATGCGCAATCTGTACAAAGCCGTATAGCGTCTCCATTGCGGAGTCGCGCCGGAAATGAGCGTCTCTTCTTCGCTCAAAGCCGCGAGAGCATCTTTCCCATTAACCTTCAGCACGACATCGCCGGGTTGCAATCCGCCAGCGCCTTCCGCCGCGACGTGTGTGATGACCAGCCGCCCCTCGACCACTTCCCAGAGCGCGGGGATGGTGAAATAGCCCGAGTCGCTTGGATGAAAGACGTTGCCGTGACCGTCATAAAGCTTTGCCACCAGCAAACGCAGTGTGCGCAGGAAAGCTTTTTCATCGGCATCCGTCGCCGCAGATGTCAAAGCCACTTCGAGAGCGCGCGGCCAGTCCGTCTTGACCACATCGAAGTAAGGATAAAAATGCTGGAAGACGTTCCACGCCAGAGCCACGCCCGCGAGCCGCGTCGC
>JACMLC010000202.1 GCA_014379795.1 Pyrinomonadaceae bacterium | reverse complement strand
TAAGGCCCGATTTTTTCCTGTGTGCTCTGCGTCGGCTTCTCCTGCTCATCGCTGCCTGCCGGAACAAGCTCCGGCGAGATCTCCGTGTCGAGGATTGATTGGAGAATCGCGCTTGTCTCCGCATCGAACTGCGAGGTGCCGATGATCCAGCGAATCAGGTGTTGAACGAGCGTCTTCGGCACAGAACCATTGACGTTGTAATGCGACATGTGATCGCCCACGCCGTAAGTTGACCAGCCCAGAGCCAGCTCGCTCAAATCCCCTGTGCCGAGCACGAGGCCGTTGTGAAAGTTGGCGAGACGGAATAGATGCGAGGTGCGCTCGCCCGCCTGCACGTTCTCGAAAGTGATGTCGTAAACGGCTTCGCCTTTGGCAAACGGATGATTGATGTCTTTGAGCATCTGCATGCAGGAAGGCTTGATGTCAATCTCTTCGCCGGTGATTTTCAGAGCGCGCATCAGGCCGTGCGCGTTCTCTAAGGTCACATCGCTCGTGGCAAACCCGGGCATCGTGTAGCCCAAAATATTTGCGCGTGGCAACCCAAGCCTATCAAAAGTTTTGGCCGCGACAATCAGCGCGTGCGTCGAATCAAGCCCGCCGGAAATTCCGATCACGATGCGCTCGATGCCCGTCGCCGTGAGCCGCTTCATCAATCCATGCACTTGAATGTTGTATGCCTCATAACAACGCTCGTCGCGCACGCGCGGGTCGTTCGGCACATACGGAAAACGCTCGACGTTGCGCATCAAAGAGATTTCCGCTTCCGGCACAACGAACTCAAACTGCACGCGACGAATGGCGCGCACGCGCTCTCTGTGCTCTCCGACAGAATCGTTAAAGCTCGTCAGGCGCATGCGATCCTGCGCGAGTCGTTCGAGGTCTATGTCCGCCGCGATCAGTTGCGCCTCAGCCGGAAAGCGTTCGGCTTCGGCCAACAGCTCGTTGTTCTCGTAGATGAGCGCGTGCCCGTCCCATGCCAGATCGGTCGTTGACTCTCCCGGCCCCGCTGCGGAAAAGAGATAAGCCGCGATGCACTTGCCCGACTGCGAGGCGCAGAGATGGCGGCGATATTCTGCCTTGCCGATAGTGATGTTGCTCGCAGAGAGATTGACCAGCACCGTTGCCCCCGCGAGCGCGGCATAAGTGCTCGGCGGAATCGGCGTCCACACGTCTTCGCAGATTTCTACATGCAGCGAAAAGTCTTCGACATTCACGGCATCGAAAATCAAATCGCTGCCGAAAGGCACGCGCTCGCCTAAAAAGAGGACTTCGCGGCTGACGGCGTTGCGACCGGAAGTAAACTGCCGCTTCTCGTAAAACTCTCGATAGTTTGGAAGATAAGTTTTCGGCGTGATGCCTAAGACTTGCCCTTTGTAAATCACGATGCCGCAATTAAAGAGCTTGCCTTCAAAACGCAAGGGCGCGCCGACAATTAGCATCGGCGCTAGCTCGCGGCTCGCAGAAACGAGCCTTGCGAGCGCAGCTTCAGACGCATCCAGCAAAACATCCTGATGAAACAGATCGTCGTTGGAATAAGCAGAGATGCCAAGCTCCGGAAAGAGCGTCACCGCCGCGTTCATCTCCGACGCGCGCCGTGCGAGCGAGAGCGTCTGCTCCACGTTGAAATCAGGGTCGGCCACGCGCACCTGCGGAATGCACACGCTGGCGCGTATAAACTTGTGCGAGTAGATAGAATAAAATGGTCGCTGCATGCCTTATAGTCTACAGCGAGTAGAACGCGCATGAGAAGCCTCATTGCCCGTTCGAGCGCAGATGTTATTGCTTATTGAGATAACTTGCGCGCACCGATGGTTCCTCTTCTGGTCGTCAGCGTCAGGCCGTTGACGCCTCCCTTTTCATCTCTATTAAAAGTGACGTTCGACGCCGTCTCTGCGATTACAAACAGAGTGTTGGATTGTGCCAGCAAGCGAGTTTTAGGCTTGATGGGAGACGTGATGTACAGCTCGCCATCTTCGAGCGTGATGTCAATCATCAGATTCGGCATCACATTCGGGTCGCCCTCATATTTGCCGACATATTCTTTCAAAATAGACAAATCAACCTTCGCTCCGGCGGGCGCTTTCATCTCATCTGCCAGATAAATCTGTGCGATCTTTCTCGCTAAGGGCGTCGCCTTAATCGTCGCGTTGTTGGAAAGCAGAACGACGGTCGCGCGCTGACCCGGATAACGCCTGATGGTCGCGCGATAGCCCAGATAGCCGCCGCCATGCTCTATCACGTCAAGGCCGTTTTCTTTTCCCGTGTACCACCCGAAGCCGTACTGCGTCTCCATCCCGTTATTCAGCTTCGCGGAAGTGAAAGCCTGTTTGAGCATCGGAGCTTTGACAAGCTTTTCGGTCTCCAGAGCCTGATCCCATTTGAACAAATCATCCAGCGTGGAAAAGATTCCTTTGGCTCCATAAATAAAAACATCGGAAGTCAAATCAAAAGGCTTGAAGGTGTTCGCTTCAAAATAGTAAGAAGTAGCCATGCGCGCTGGTCTCGGCCTGCTCTCGTCAAAGACGAGAGTGCTGTTCATGCTGAGTGGCTGAAAAATATTCTCTTTCATAAATCGCGCGAAAGATTGACCGGACGCTTTCTCAACGATTAAAGCCAACAACATGTATCCGGCGTTGTTGTATTCAAACTTATCGCCGGGCGCAAAGCGCAAGGCTTGTTCACGCGCCAGCATCTTCATCACTTCTTTTGAGGTCGGCTCGTAACCCTTCTTAAACCAGCTAAAGTTAATCACATCCACAAGGCCGGACGTGTGTGTGAGCAGATGCCGCACAGTGATTGTTTTCGCGTGCGCCGGAAATTCGGGAAAGAATTTTGCGAGCGTGTCATCAAGGCCGAGTTTCCCGCGCTCTGCCAGCATCATCACAGCCATCGCCGTAAACTGCTTTGCCGTCGAGCCGATTTCAAAAGCCGTATTTGTCCCGATAGCTTCATTCTTATCCAGCCGCGCAAGGCCGTAGCCTTTGTTGTGCAGAACTTGGCCGCCACGAATCACCATGACGGCAACGCCCGGAGCATT
>JACMLC010000201.1 GCA_014379795.1 Pyrinomonadaceae bacterium | reverse complement strand
GGACAACCTGCACACGATGCTGGATTACCGCACGCACATCCAGAACAATTCGCTCTACAACACGCCCAACACTTTCGGCATCTACATCATTGATCTGGTTTGCAAGTGGCTCAAAGGCAAAGGCGGCCTCGAAGGCATGCTGCTTGAGAATGAAGCTAAAGCAAAACTGCTTTACGATGCGATTGATGCGACCGAATTTTATCGCGGGCATGCGGACGCGGACTCGCGCTCGCTGATGAACATCACGTTCCGTTTGCCTTCGGAAGAATTGGAAAAGCAGTTTGCGAACGAAGCCACGGCAGCAGGGCTTGACGGCCTCAAAGGCCATCGCTCGGTCGGCGGCATCCGCGCTTCGATCTACAACGCGTTCCCGCAAGAAGGCGTCGCCGCTCTCGTTCAGTTTATGAAAGAGTTTGAAAGTAAGAACGGATAGAAAATATCAACCCTTTGCGTTTCTTTGCGTCCGACTTCTTTGCGCTCTTTGCGGTTAAATGATTTTTTAACGCAAAGAGCGCAAAGATTATTTCGCAAAGGTCGCAAAGGACTCACGTCCCTGTTTGCATCAAGTCTTAAAATAAGGAGACGCGCCCTCAAGTGATAAAACAATATTTTCGCGCAAGTTGTGTCTGGTTAGCCGTCGCTTTACTTTCTTTGCCAATCGTCCCGGCTCAGGAAATTCGTGAGCCGCCTTCCTTTAAACCTTCCGTTAAGCGTGTCGCTGTTTTCAAGAATGGTTATGCCTTTACCTATCGCGAGGGGCAGGCAGTGCCAGTCAACGGTTGGGTCTACACGACCGACGTGCCGATTGGCGTGATGGGGACTGTGTGGGGATACACCACTTCGCCGCAGGCTCGCGTGACGCAATTGCTCGCCTCCGAAGCCGACAAGAAAGAAGCCAACCGCGTCGCCAATCTCGAAGAGCTATTGTTCGTCAACGAAGGCTCGCGCATACGCGTCAAGCCGCAGAACTCGGATAAGATTTTAGAAGGCACGTATGTCATCCTGAATCCGCGCCGGACTTTTTTGGTGGGCGAGACGCACGCCCCCTTGCGCGACACAGGAGCGGAGCGCATTGCCAACGGCGAATCGGATATTGCCATCACGACAGAGACGGGCGTGACTGTGATGCGAACGTCGAACATCACTTTTCTGGAATTCGTCGGGCAGCCGCGCTGGGACAAGCTGATGACGAGCAAGGAAAATCGTTTGCTGGTGAAGACCGAAAACGTGCCTGCCGGACAGAGCATAGGAATCGGCATCGCCGCGCTTGAGCGCGGGATTCGCTGGATTCCGGCCTATCGCATCGAGCCGAAGGGCGACCCAGTGACAGAGGCCAAGCTCGAACTCGAAGCGATGGTGATTAACGAGCTGACAGACATCAGCAATGCAGAGTTTTATTTCGTCGTCGGCGTCCCGCACTTTCTCTATCAGGATTTGATTTCGCCTCTCTCACTGACACAAACCTTCGCGGGCGTTTCGAGCTACTTCAACGTCAGCCAGAACCAATATTCAAATGCCATCATGACGCAGAGCCGCGCCGGAGAATTGCGGCCTTCCAGAAATACTACGAGCGAGCCATCCGCCACCGTGCCGGAAGAAGGTAGCCTCCCGGCGATGTCTGCCGACGAGCTTTATCTTTATCGCTCGGATCAGATCGCTTTGAAAAAAGGCGAGCGCGCGAGCCTGCGTCTCTTCTCTCTGACCGTGCCCTGCCGCGAAGTCTTCGAGTGGGATGTGCCTGAAACAAGCGGATATGGGGAATACAGCACCCGCTCGCTGACCAATTTGTCTGGTGGCTTCTGGCGTTCGCTCAAACTAAAAAATGAGACGGGGATGCCATGGACGACCGCGCCCGCCATTACCTTCCGCGACTGGAAGCCTTTGGGGCAAGACTTTCTAGCCTTCACGCCGGTCAATACAGAAACCACTGTGCGCGTCACGCCCGCGACGGAAGTCGTCGGCACGCACAAGATGGAAGAGAAGTCTCGCATCCGGCAGGTCATTAGACCGGCCAAAGCGGATGGCACCGCCGCCGAAGAATATGACCTCATCACGGTCGAAGGCACGATCAAGCTGCGCAATGTGAAAAAGCAGCCGGTGGATGTCGTCATCACGCGCAAGGTGGGAGCCACTATCATAGAGGCTTCCAAACCGGGCGCAATCAGCCGCGACGGAGCTGACCTGCAAGCCATGAACCCGAACTCTGTGGTCAGGTGGGAGATGTCCCTGCCGCCGGGTGAAATGCAGTTGCGCTATGTTTACAAGATTTACGTTGCTCGTTAATATCTGACAGTTCGGAATAAATATCTTAGCCACAGAGGACACAGAGAACACAGAGAGTTAGGACGGATTTAAAAATTCAAGGTTTTCATTTTGAGTTTTCAAATCTCAAAGTCCATATTTGAATTTCCTCTGTGTTCTCTGTGCCCTCTGTGGCAGAATCTCTTCCTGCTTTGCATACACACATTTTAAAAAGTTGGCTTCTATGAAAATCAAACGCGCACTGCTGATATTTCTTCCATTGCTCTTGATAACGCTTGCTCTTCGGGCGCAGACCGATAAAAAATCTGACGACTCAAACAGCTTAGAATTGGCACAGGAGAAACACCTGCGCAATGTGCGGCAGTTGACCTTTGGCGGCGAGAACGCGGAGGCGTATTTTTCCGGCGACGGCAAACAGCTTATCTTTCAGGCCAAGCGCGAGAGCCGCCAGTGCGATCAGATTTACAAGATGAATGCGGACGGCACGGGCACAGAGATGGTTTCGACCGGAATGGGCGTGACGACCTGCTCTTACTTTTACCCGAACGGCAAACGCCTGCTCTATTCGTCAACTCACTTGGGCGCGAAAGAATGCCCGCCGAAACCCGACCGCTCGCAAGGGTATGTCTGGGCTATCTATCCCGACTTTGACATTTTCACCGCGCGCCCGGATGGCAGGGATGTTAAGCAGTTGACCAAGACTCCCGGCTACGATGCCGAAGCGACCATTTCGACGGACGGCAAGAAGATTGTTTTTACTTCGATGCGCGACGGCGATTTGGATATTTATACGATGGATGCCGATGGCAAGAACGTGCGGCGTTTGACGGACGAGCTTGGCTATGACGGTGGCCCCTTCTTTTCGCGCGACGGTAAACAGATCGTGTATCGCTCGTTTCATCCGAAGACGGAAGAAGAAGTGAAGCGGTACAAGCAAAGGCTGGAAGAAAATCTTATCGAGCCGAACGTTTTTGAAGTTTGGGTTATGAACGCGGACGGAACAAACAAAAGGCAGGTCACAAACTTGGGCAAGGCGAGCTTTGCGCCTTACTTTCTGCCGGACGGCAAGCGTATTATCTTTGCCTCGAACGTGCACGATCCGAAAAAGCGAGACTTTGACCTGTACGTCATAAACGTGGACGGCAGCAGCCTTGAGCGCATCACTTTCAACGATTCGTTCGACGGCTTTCCGATGTTTTCGCCAGACGGCAAAAAGCTTGTTTTCGCCTCGAACCGCAACGCCGCCACGCGCGGCGACACAAATGTTTTTATCGCGGATTGGGTTGAATAAAATTGTAGGAGCAGGCCTTGTCCTTGCCCCTACAGATTTTCTAACACTTCTTAAAAGCCATGCATAAAAAAATCTTTTCCTTCCTGCTTATCTTCGTT
>JACMLC010000200.1 GCA_014379795.1 Pyrinomonadaceae bacterium | reverse complement strand
CGCTCTCAAGTAGCTTCCGTCATCGGACGTTCTAAGATTGCGACGGCTTCTTCTTCATCAAAATCCGTGAGCATGTCTTTGATAATCTCGCTCTTTTTCGTCGGCACGACCTTGCCTATGTAATCCGCCTGAATCGGCAGCTCGCGATGCTCTTTGCCGCGATCAATCAGCACTGCGAGTTGTACACGGCGCGGGCGCCCGAAATCTATCAACTGGTCGAGCGCGGCGCGAATCGTGCGTCCCGTGTAAAGCACATCGTCAATCAAGACGATGTTGCGATTCTCAATGTCGCCGGGCAACTCCGTCCGGTTGACAATCGGATTAGCTCCGACCGTCGAAAGATCGTCGCGATAGAGCGTGATGTCCAGAATCCCCACCGGCGGGCGTTGGCCTTCGAGGTCTGCGATCTTATCCGCCATGCGCTCTGCAAGCGGAACTCCCCTGCGGCGGATGCCGACCAGGTAAAGCTCGCCCGCGCCATGATTCTCTTCGACGATTTCGGAAGCCAGACGCGACAGTGCGCGATTGATCCGCGCGCCATCCATAATCCGAGCTTTCTCTGTCAGATTCATTGGCGCGGATACTAGCAAGAACAGTGACGCGTGACAAGTGACAAGTGACAAGTGAGGAGTTAAAATCTCATGCTTGCTCGTCACCCGTTACTTGTCACACGTCGCATACCACTGATGCTGTATCGCAAACTCCTGCGCCCGGCGCTCTTTCGCCTAGAACCTGAAACGGCGCATGAGGTGGCATTACGCACGCTCTCAACTACGCTTAGCACATCTTTGATTCGGAGCATCGCCGCGCGCCGATTTGTGCGTGAGCCTTTCGGAGAGCTGCGGCGGTTTGGGCTAAAGTTCTCAAATCCGATTGGTTTGGCGGCAGGTTTTGATAAGAACGGGACGGCGGCGCGCGCGCTCTCGGCGCTTGGCTTCGGGTTTATAGAGGTCGGCACGGTCACTCATCTTGCTCAAGCAGGCAATCCGCGCCCGCGCCTGTTTCGCTTGCCGATGGACAAGGCTCTGATAAATCGTCAGGGGTTTAATAATCGCGGAGCGGCTGCTCTGGCTGAGCGGCTTTCAAAGCATCGCCCGGATTGCGTGCTGGGCATCAATATCGGTAAGAGTCGCGCCGTTGAGTTGGACGACGCGACGGCTGATTATCTGGCGAGCTTTGAGCTGGTGCATCCGCACGCGGATTACATAGCCGTCAATGTCAGCTCGCCCAACACGCCGAATTTGCGCGAGCTTCAGCGAGCAGACGCTCTGGAAGCTTTGCTTAAAGCTTTACAAAAAAGAAATCAAGAATTGTCTGAGCAAAATCCTCTGCGGCAACAGCCCGTTCCCCTGCTCGTTAAGATCGCTCCCGATTTAGAAGCTTCCGATTTAGAAGCCATCGTTGACGTAGCCGTGCGCGTAAATTTGTCCGGCATCATTGCGACTAACACGACGACGAGCCGCGATCATTTGCTGACGCCGCCGCGCGAGGTGACATCGTTTGGAAATGGCGGACTAAGCGGCGCGCCGCTCAGGTCTCGCTCAAACGAAATCATCAAGACCATTTATCGCCTGACCAAAGGGCGTCTGACGATTATCGGAGTCGGCGGAGTGTTCACAGCCGAAGACGCTTGGCAGAAGATTTGCGCGGGGGCGAGCCTCGTACAGCTTTACACCGGATTCATCTATCAGGGCTGGGGCATCGCGCGCGACCTCAACGATGGGCTGGCAAAGATTTTAAAGAGAGAAGGAATCAACGCGCTTGATGAAGCAGTCGGCAGTGATTTGAAATAAACGGAGAAAGGAAATTACTGAATGGAGCAATCAGCGGATAATAAATTGATTCTGGCGTTAGATGTGGAAACCGTCGCTGAAGCGCGTGAGCTTTTCGCAGCGATGCGTGAAGTCGTGGGAGCTTTTAAGATCGGCTCGCAGCTTTTCACCGCTGCCGGGCCTGAGTTTGTGCGCGAGTTGGCAGGGGCGGGAGCGCGCATCTTTCTCGACCTGAAATTTCACGACATTCCGAACACGGTCGCGGCGGCAGGCGTCGAAGCGGCGCGGCTGGGCGTCTTTATGTTTAATGTCCATGCGTCCGGCGGAAGTGAAATGATGCGCCGCACTGCGGATGCCGTCCGCTTGGCGACGGAGCGTGAGGGTTTAGCACAACCAAAAGTCATCGCGGTCACGGTGCTGACCAGCGCGGACAAGGGTGTGCTGGCCGAAGTCGGAATCAATGCCGAGCCGGAGACGCAGGTCACGCATCTCGCGCGACTTGCCGCAGCAGCGGGGCTTGACGGCGTGGTGGCATCGCCGCTCGAAATCGAGGCCGTGCGCGGCGCAGTCGAACAAAAAGATTTTCTGATTGTGACGCCGGGCGTGCGCCCAGCAGGCTCTGCTACGGATGACCAGCGGCGCGTCATGACGCCAGGCGAAGCCGTCCGCGCCGGGGCAGATTATCTGGTCGTCGGTCGCGCCATTCTCAACGCGCCAGACCCTGTGGAAGCTGCTATCGCCATCAGTCAGGAGATGAAGCGCGGTTAGCAGTTGGCAGTTGGCGGAGGGAGGCCAACGCCGCTCATGTTTACTGCCAACAGCCAACTGCTAACTGCCTGCTGTTTCTTAATTCCCTTTTCGCTTGGGCTTAGATAGAATAACTTTTTCCCCGAAGTTCCCCGAATAAACGCTCTTGCTGATTGTGATTATTTCCCCGTACGTGAGATTATCTATGGCGCACAATGGAACATTCCGGGCTGAGATGCGTGTAGCATAATGCCCGCTTTTACGGATGTGGCTGTCTGTTCGGTGAATCGAAAATAAAGGGGATTCGACGTTTGAAACATTTGCTGACGGTTATTCTAATG
>JACMLC010000199.1 GCA_014379795.1 Pyrinomonadaceae bacterium | reverse complement strand
GGCGATCACGCGCACGTTCACGGTTCGGTAGCCGGTGCCACCCACCGGTTTGACCTGCCGCCGCTCGAGCGCGCGGAGCAGCCGCGGCTGCACCTCCATGTCCAGCTCTCCGACCTCGTCGAGAAAGATGGTGCCGCCGTCGGCCATTTCCAGCTTGCCTTTTTTCTGCGCGATGGCTCCCGTAAAAGCTCCCTTCTCGTGGCCGAACAGCTCGCTTTCCAGCAGCGTTTCGGTCAGCGCGGCGCAGTTGAGGGCGACAAAAGCTTTTGAGGCGCGCGGGCTGTTGAGGTGTATGGCGCGTGCGGCAAGCTCTTTGCCCGTGCCGCTCTCGCCACGAATCAGGACTGTGGAATCGCTGGTGGCGACGCGCCCGATCATCGCGTACAGCTCGCGCATGCGCTGGCTCTCGCCGACCATGCTGTGCTCTATGCTTTGTCCGGCGCGAAGCTGCGCGTTCTCGCTTTCGAGCGATTCGATGTGGCGCACGTTCTTGAGCGAGACGGCGGCGATATTCGCGATGGCCGTCACCAATTGCAATTGATTTTCGTCAAAGCGCGCGGCAGGGTCTGTCGTGTAGAGATAAACGATGCCCAAGACTTTCTCGTAAAGAATCAGCGGCACGGCCAGCACGGATTGAGTCTGCGAAGCGATGATGCTTTCGGCTGCGCCGAAAGCGTCGTTGTCCGGCACTTCGTTGCTTACGATAGAGACGCCATCTTTTAAAACTTTCTGCGTGATGGTGCGGCTCACGCTGATGGTCGCGTCCACGCCCGCCTGCCGGTCAAGCCCGAAGCTTGAAGTCAGCTCTTCCTCTTCTTCATCAACCAGGAGGATTGCGCCGCGCTGCGCCGGAACGACTTCAAAAATCAATTCAAGCAACTGTTTCTGAAGCTCTCTCAGGCTGTGTATGGAGTTAATCGCTGCGCTGATTTTCATCAGCGCGCCAAGGTCGCGCGCCATCAGGTCAACTGCATCCGTCACTCTCACCTGCACTGTGTCACGGCTGGTCGAAAGCAGGTCGTCGAAATTAATCTGGCTGAGCGCAGCCGGAATATCCGTCTCGTGCAGGTGAAAGAGAAAGAGCGAATTGCCGATCTTGATGCGGTCGCCGTGCGTCAGGGTTCTTTCCCTGACGGGCAGGCCGTTGACAAAGGTGCTGTTGAGGCTTTCGAGATCGAAAATCGTAAAGCTTCCGGCTTCGCCTTTAATCGTGCAATGGCGGCGCGAGACGGACGAGTCCGCCAGACACAGGCCGTTAGACGAGTCACGACCGGCGGTGATTTCCCCCTCAGCCAGATTGAAAATCATCCCCTTGAGTGGGCCGGCAATGGCTGTCAGTCTCGGATTCATGCTTTCGCTTCGCATCTCTTCAGGCGGCAGGCTCTGTGAAACTCACCCGCAGAGTTTACGGCGTGCTAAGGCTAATCGGCAAACGCTCCTGAGACCTCCGGCGACGAATCGGTTAAGAGAGAAGCTCACGGCGGCGGCCTTTTCCCGAAAATCTATCTGACAGGATAGAGCGACTATCTTTTCGGATAGCAATAAGGATTAGTAAAGCCTTTGGCTGGCCTCCGCGAAAAAGCTCTTGCAACGCCATATCTTATTGTGGCGCAGCCGGTTAGAGCATATTAAGAGAAGGCGTGCATGCCTCTCAAAACCTGTGGCACAAAGCTCGCAATAGTAATCGGGCAGAGAGCAAGAACATAAATCGTTATCATAACTTGAAAAGATGTCACCGCAGTTGGCCGCACAAAAAATTAGGCCAATGCCCCCGAAGGAGACGAGATGAAAAAACAGGCTTTGATATTTTTCGCAATGTTAATTCTGGTCATCATGGTTGCATTTATGTCGGCACTGGCGACGGTTTCCACGCAAAGCTCGACCGACGGCATCACGGCCAGCATCAATTATTAAAGGTATAGGCGAGATTCCTCACCCACAATCTTGCCTTCAAGCGAAGCGGCAACCCGAACATCCCCTCCGGATTGCCGCTTCCTTCTCTTTTTAAAATCCAAAAATTTTCAGCTCAGGGCAGGAGCCGCCAGTTATTCGTAGGCTCTGTGGGAATGCGTTTGTGCTTCTCGACCCAATCAATAATCAGCTCGCGTATCTCTTCGCTGGAACGATAAACGACGGGCGCGCCCTTGTACATAGTGTAGCGTCCGCCGCCGTTGGCGCGATAGTTATTAATGGCAAGCCGCAGTTTCTGTTCGGGCTTGAGCGGCTGTCCGCGAAAACGCAAATTCAAAATCCGCTGGCCGAAAGGCTTTGAGATGTCCAAGTCATAAGTGACGCCTTCCGCGATGTCGAAGTTATAGCCGGGGATATTCGGGTCAATCAAATCGGCAGCCGTCTTGCCCTGCTCGTAAGCGCGGTAATATCTTGCGGAATGTTCGAGCGCGTCCTTCACTTGCTGCCCCGTGGCTTCGATGACGACGAGCGTGTTTTCGTAAACGTACAATCCTGCGATGTCGCGCACAGTGATTTTGCCTTTATTGATACGCGCACGGTCATTAAAGCTGGCGACCATCGAAACATCTGCCTTGCCCGCTTCGAGCTGCACGCGCTGAATCAAATCAAGGATAGCCGTATCACGAAATCTGGAATCTTCCGCCGTCAAGTCCGCGTCGGAATCGCCTACGACCTGGCTGAGCCAGTTTTGCGTCTCGCGGTCATACGGCTCGCCGAGCCTGGCGATCTCAGCATCCACTTCGGTCTTGTCATCAACGGGAATCGTGCGCGCGGACTTGGCCGTCACATGCCAGCGCGGCAAGGCTCTGACGCTTGTATCCATTTGCAGGTATAAATCTACGCGCGCGACATGCTTGCCCCAGTAATTAGCCTGCGCCAGCAGCACGCCGTTGACGTACATAGAAGGAACTTCGCGGTGCGTGTGCCCCATCAGGATGACATCCACGCCGGGAACCTCTCTGGCAATCTGTAGAGCTTCATTCTCGTGCGGCTGCTCTCCCGGCCTTACTTCCCCCGTAGCTAAATCCTCTCCGATGCCCATGTGCATGGCGATGACTACCAAGTCAACGCGCTCTTTCCCGCGCAGTACTGCGACCCATTTCTTGGCCTCGCCGACCGGCTCGCGAAACACTAGCCCGGCATAGTTTTCTGCGTTCTCCCAATTCGGAATGGCAGGGGTCGTCAGCCCCAGAATGCCGACGCGCACGCCGCTGACTTCCTTCACGACATACGGGTCGAAATAAGTTTTCGGAAGCGATTTCCGGTACAGGCTCGATTTCCGGTATGTGTTTGCCGAAAGGAGCGGAAACTTCGCTTCGCTGCGCGCTTTATCAAGATTCTTCAAACCGAAATTGTATTCATGATTGCCGACCGCCATCGCGTCATATTTGAGCGCGTTCATCGCCAGCATCATAGGGTCTGGCGGAGCGTTATTCTTCTTGGAATGAAAGTATTCGAGCGGCGTCCCCTGAATCGTATCGCCTGAATCAATCAGGAGCAGCTCAGGATTATCCTTGCGCGCCTGTTTGACGATGGTCGCAACTTTGGCAAGTCCACGCGCGTCCGGCTTGTTCGTGTAATAGTCAACTGGAAAAATGTTGCCGTGCAAATCCGTTGTCGAAAGAATCGTGACGCGCGCGCGCTTTACTCCATCCGCGCTGCCCGAAAAAGCAAAGACGAGCAAAGCCAAAAGCGGCAACAGGCTCAATAGCATTTTTCTCATCAAGTTATATCGCTTCATTTCGGTCGGCAGAAAAAGGACAGCCACAGAGGCACAGAGACACAGAGATTAGAAGTGAAATTTTTTGTCTGCATTATCTATCTTTACTTTAGCCTCTGTGTCTCTGTGTCTCTGTGGCATATTTTATTTTCAGCTCTCAGTTAGAGATTAACGTCCGGGCATATATTAGATAAGCTCGTGCCGTTCTTTGTCGCATACACTTCGGCAGCAGCGAGGCCGCGTCTCAGACATGAAGCATAAACGAGCGGAAATCGCGCACGCACCTGATTCATCTTCTCTTGATTCTCAAAATAAGTTCGACCGCGTTGCAGGATAATAAAGGTTTCCTGCTCAGGGTCTAGGTTAAAGCTTGGGTCGGACAACACGCGCGATTGCAAGTCCGTGCGCCCGAACTTTTGCAGGTAGAAACGCACCACGCCCGGCGTCTCATGCGCGATGATGGCGCCCTGCGGCGCGTTTTCGCAGACATAACGAATCGCCTCGCGCAGCCCGTCGTCGTAAAACTCGTCGTGCGGAAAATAGAATCCAGCCTTGCTCTCGCTCACCAACTTATTAGTGTAGAGCGCGTAATGCGGCGCGCTCTTATAAGCAGCCCACGCGGGCAGGGCGATAAAGAAAATCAGGATGGCCGCATAAGCAAAAACGCTCGCGCGCTCTGCCTTGAGTCGTTTGAAAAGCGTTGCGCTCCAACCGGCCAACGTCATGACGCCGACCGCCGCGAGGATGTACACGAATGGCATCAAGGAGAGCGTGTACCGCAGCCACTTTGCCCCGATCAAAGAGTAAGGCACGATCCATAGGATAAACATCTACAGCACAAACGCATGCCCCGGATGGCGCCAGC
>JACMLC010000020.1 GCA_014379795.1 Pyrinomonadaceae bacterium | reverse complement strand
TGTGTCCTCTGTGGCTCAGATTTTCGCAAGCAGCCGATTTGATGAATGAATACTTTCATCCCCAAACTTGAAGGAGAACCCCTGAATCATGATCTATTGCACCAACTGCGGCCAACAAAACGCCGATGATGCGCGGAGCTGTTTTAACTGCGGTCAGGCTTTTACGGGGCAGAGCAGCTCAACCCCCTTTACCACCCCCGGCGCAACTCCATACGGAGAGCCACCGCCGCAACAGCAACCCCCCGGCACTAGCCCGTGGGGCACGCCCTCTTACGGCGCGCCGATGCAGCAGCGACCGGGCGGCGGATTGACCGCCGTCGGTGAGAGCCGCGATCCCATCATGACCATCGTGCTGAGCCTCGTGACGTGCGGCATCTACATGTACTTCTGGATTTACCAGACCAGCACGGAGATCAAGAACGCGCTCGGCGGGCGCGAGGACATCAACCCCACGCTCGATGTCGTCTTGAGCATCTTCACCTGCGGCCTGTACATCATTTATCTGGCTTACAGGTATCCGCAGCTCATCAATGAATTGCAGGACAGAGCCGGTCAGCCGCGCAATGACATCTCAACCATCTCGATTGTACTGGCTGTCGTCGGCCTCTGGATCGTGAGCCTGTTTATGATTCAGACAGAGCTGAACAAAGTTTGGGACGGCGCGCGTAGTTAGTTATGAGTGAAGCTGTCAGAGCGAGAGCGGGCAGAGAAGCAGCAGCAGAGCCGTCGCCGGCGGGCCCCTTTGGCGCGATAGAGCGGCGGATGGCCTGGGTCGTGTTGGCGTTGCTGTCCGTGATGTTTTTAATCAGCATGTTGTGGCGTCCGGCTGATGAATCAACTTTCATCCTCTGCCCGTTTCGCCGCGTGACGGGTTTGCTCTGTCCGGGATGCGGGATGACCAGAGCGTTCTGCGCGCTCGGTCATGGCGAGCCGCTTCGCGCGGTGCATTTCAATGCCCTCAGCCCGCTCCTGTTTCTCTCGCTCATGGTCGTGTGGGTCGGCGCGGCGGCGACCGTCTTTAATCTACACAGGTTGCGTGCGGCTGTGATGCGGCTGCGCCCGAACCGCACAGTGAGCGTGATGCTGTTCTCGCTGATGTTGGTGTGGTGGGTAGTGCGGCTCGCGTACGGAATTTGATTCCCGGCTGAAGAGGGCATTAGAGGGGAAGGATGAAGCGTTGCCCGACATGCCAGCGTGCGTATGCTGACGACACGCTGAGCTTTTGCCTGCAAGACGGCACGTTGCTCTTGAGCGAAGGAGAACCTGCGCCGACAGTCTCTTTCGATCCGAACGCGCCGCCGCGCGAGCGCGTCCCCTCGCACCGCAGCGATGCTCAGACAGAAGTCTTGCCGAACTCCCGCTCAACTCCGACAGCACGGATGCCCGACACCGCGCCGACTATCGCGCAGCCGCAACGCCCGACCACGCACGACGCTTATGGCGAAGCACGGCCTCCGAAGACGCAAAACACTGCGCTCGTCGTCGGCCTGACCGCGATTGCGACGCTGATTCTGGTCGCTCTCGCAGGCGTCGGCGCATGGCTCTATCTCAGAGACGAGAAGCCAACCACGCCGCCGCAGCCGAATCAGAATAATTCTTCCAACCTCTCAGACCGGAAACAGAAGGACGCGACGCCCAACGCCAACGCCTCGCCGACGGCGCAGGCTTCGCCGTCGCCGGTGGACGCAGAGGCTGTGCGCGAGCAGGTGACGGCGGCCTTGAACGGCTGGACTTCCGCCTCCAGAGCGCGCGATCTGGACAAGCACATGAGCTTTTACGCGGACACGCTCGACACTTATTACAAAGCCTCGAACGTCAGCTCAAGCCGTGTTCGCTCAGACCGCTCGCGCGCTTACACGCTCTACACCACGCTCGATATTGAATTGAGCGACATCAAGATCACACCCGACCCGACAGGCCAGCGCGCCACAGCGACTTTCGATAAGACATGGACGTTTGAAGGCAACACGAAATATTCTTCCGGCTCTGTGCATCAGAAAGTGTGGCTCACCAAAATCAACGGACGCTGGCGCATCACGGGCGAGCAGGACTTGAAGGTTTACTACGTTAATAACACCAGAGACCTATGAGATATGCGAATCAAGGCTAGAAATTTTCTTTGCGATACTTGGCGTCTTATACTTCGCGTCCTTTGCGTTTAAGACTCAAGTTTCAACGCAAAGAACGCAAAGGATTTTCGCAAAGAACGCAAAGAAAGCCTTTTTTATATTGCTCTGTTCTACTCTTGATTCGCATGAGATAGAAAATCTTCAGATCTCATTTGTTTTCCGGCTTCTCAAAGCGATGAAACATTGCCCTACTTGCCAGAGCGCATACACGGATGATTCGTTGGTCTTCTGTTTACAGGACGGCGCGCGGCTCTTGCCTGCCAGCGACTCTTCATCCTCGCCCAGCGTGAATGCGACATGGATACTGCCGGAACATCCGGCGAGCCGACGCGAGCCAACCCCGACCAACGCTGCGGAGTCGAGAGCCGCGCCGACGCTTCAGATGGGGCCGACGGCTCAGACAGCGCACGAGCCTCCAGAGCATGACACGGCACGCGAGGCACAGTTAGCTATCCCACCGCAGAAGACGACAAGTCCCTTGCTTATCGTCGGCATCACGGCCATCGTCATCTTGCTACTGTCCCTCGTCGGCATTGGAATAGCTTTGCTGCTTCGCCCTGCTGCCACAGAAGAACAACGCGGCGGAACGAGCGCTTCATCCAACGCCGATTCTT
>JACMLC010000198.1 GCA_014379795.1 Pyrinomonadaceae bacterium | reverse complement strand
TCAGCCGCACGCTCGTCAAAAAGCTTTGCATCATGCGGATGCACGCCGACCGCCGCAAAGACGCCTTCGTACTTTTCCGCGACTTCGACGGCACGCTCAAGCGAGCCGCTATGAGGGTCTCCCGTCCCGATATTTAAAATCGCTGCGATACCGGCATCACGCGCGCGTGCGATGACTTCATCACGATCTTCGTCGTATTCAGTGCCGTCTATGTGCGCGTGCGAGTCTACAAACATGAGCGGTGAATGACACAAGTGCCGGTTAATAAATAGCCACTAGCTTTAGCTAGTGGATACAGGTTGCCCCTTAGCTGTCGGCTTTATCCGAACCAGTTAAGCTCAAGCTATAAGGAATTTGATTTTAATTATATTTTGGCTCAAGCCTGCTTTCTGTTGTGCAATATTCCCACTAGCTGAAGCTAGTGGCAATTTAAGCAATCTCATCTATACCTAGCAACTTGGGTTATTTACTTTAACCGCGCGCCGTTCGGCACGTCTTCTGTGAATGTTGCGAGCACCGGGCGGCCTTCGTCGCCAACAGAAGCAGCGCAAACCATCCCCTGTGATTCGAGGCCGCGAAGCTTACGCGGTTTGAGATTAGCCACGACGACGACTTTGCGCCCGATCAGTTTTTCCGGTTCGTAATGCTCTGCGATGCCCGCTAAGATTTGGCGCGGCTCAGCTTCGCCCAGATCAATCGTAAAGCGCAGCAGCTTGTCAGACTTTGGCACGCGCTCCGCCGTCAGGATTTCGCCGACGCGCAGGTCAACTTTGGCAAAATCACCGATGTCTATAAATTGCGCGCCCTCGTCTTCCTTTTTCAAAGCGGCTGCGGCATCGGCTTCGGTCGCTCCGGCTTGCGGCGGCGCGGGCTGCGTTTCACTCGTAATGGCAGAGCCTTGCACGGCGTCCGCTTCGGTCACATGCGTTCCCGCAATTTCGCTCTCGCCTTTTTCTTTTTCAATATCAGCCATGATTTTTTTCTTATCCAAACGCGGGAACAGCGGCTTGATTTCGCCAATTCGCGTTCCCTCTTTTAATTCTCCCCATGTCAGTTTGGCCGGGTCAATTTGTGCAGGGTCATCCGCTAACCCTAGCTGCCGTAAAATCTCACGCGTTGATTCGGGCATCACCGGAAAGAGCAGCACGCAGAGCCAGCGTAGCGATTCCACAGCCCTGTACAGAATCGCATTAAGGTTCTCGCGTTGCTCATCATTCTTCGCCAGTTCCCACGGCTTGGCGTCGGAAATCATTTTGTCTACACGCGCGACGATGCTCCACGCGGCTTCGAGCGCACGGCTAAACGCAAGGTCATCCATCAAGGCTGTGAACTGATCCCGCGCATGCTCAAGCGTAGAAACAAGAGCCAACGGGTCTATCTCAATTCCTGCACGCTTCGCCGTCAGAAATTTTTCATCCGAAATATTCTGAGCAGGAACAACGCCTTCGCAGTAACGCTGAATCATCGTCAGAGTGCGGCTCGACAGATTGCCGAGGCCGCTCGCCAGATCGCTGTTCGAGCGTTCAATGACCGCTTCATAGCCGACCTTGCTATCCTGCCCGAACGCCATCTCGCGCAGGCAGAAATAGCGCACCGCGTCAGTTTGAAAATGCTTGTGAAGCAACTCCAACTCGACCGTGTTGCCGATGGTCTTGGACATCTTGCGCCCGACAGGGTCTAGCCACATGCCATGCGCGATGATGTGGTGCGGGACTTCAAGCCCCGCCGCCATCAGAAAGGCAGGCCAGTAGATAGCGTGCTGCCGCAGGATGTCTTTGCCGATGATATGAACAGCAGGCCAGAATTTTTCAAAGCCGACGACACGCTCGCGTTCCTCATTACCAAACCCGATGGCTGTGATGTAGTTGGAGAGCGCGTCGAACCACACGAACATCGTGTGCGCGGGGTCATCCGGCACTGGGATGCCCCAGCTCACGGAAGTTTTCAAGCGGCTGATGGATAGGTCTTGCAGACCGCCGCGCACAAAACTTTTGACTTCATTGAGCCTTGCTTCCGGGCGCACGAAATCCGGTCTTGTTTCATAGAGGGCGAGCAAAGCTCCGTCATAATCCGAGAGGCGAAAGAAATAGCTTTCCTCAGAGATGCGGTCAAGCGGCGTTTCATGCACGAGGCAGCGCGGCGCATCGCCCTCTGCCTCCGGCCTTATATATTCGTCTTCCGTTTTATAGGCCGCGCACGCAGCACAGAACCAGCCTTCGTAATGGCCTTTGTAAATCGCCTCGCGCCCCTTCGGAGTTTGCGAGCGAGCGCAACGACGCCATAGCTCGCTCACGCCCTCATAGTGGAACGGCTCGGTCGTCCGCATGAAGATGTCAAACCCGCCATGCTCCGTGTCCAGAGCAAAATCGGAAAACATTCTCTTCATCTCGCCGGAAACAAAATCCACGTGCTCGCGCGGCGTGACGCCTTTACGTTCCGCTGCACGCTCGATGTTGATGCCGTGCTCATCCGTGCCCGTCAAAAAATAGGTCTCGTATCCGCGCTGCCGCTTGTAACGCCTCATGCAGTCCGCGACAATCGTCGAGTACAAATGTCCCAAATGCGGCACAGTGTTAGCGTAATAAATCGGTGTTGTAACGTAGAAAGTTTTCATCATTTGAACAGGTCAGAACCGCCTGCGGTAGCGGGCGGGTTCTTAGCGTAAAT
>JACMLC010000197.1 GCA_014379795.1 Pyrinomonadaceae bacterium | reverse complement strand
CCCCGCTTCGCTTAAGCGTTCGAGGTCTGTAGCATATTCTTCGCGCAAGTCTACGCCAAATCTTGAGCGGTACTCGCGTAAATCAACGCCGCGCATCAGGCGCAAGCCGAGAAAGACAGCTTCGCCGCGCACGTTTTGCTCATTCAATTCTTCGGTCTCAATTACAGCATCGCCTTTGGCTTCTATCAATTCGACATAACGCGCGGCGTCGCGCTCGTTTGACCAGCGCGTGCGCTTGCCATCATGCGAATGCGCGGAGCAGCCGAAGCCATAGACGGCTTCGCTCGTCCAGTATTTCGAGTTGTGCCTTGATTCGTATCCGGGCAGGCAGAGATTGGAAATCTCGTAATGCTCGTAGCCCGCCTCCGCAGCCGTGTCGAGCATCCGGCGATACATCTGTGCAGCCACGTCCTCATCCGGCATTGGCTGCTGCCCGCGTTTGATTTGCGCGGCGAGCGGCGTGCCTTCGTGAACTTCTAGCAGATAAAAAGAGAGATGTTCGGGGCGCAGCTTAAGAGCTTCATCCAGATTTCGCTGCCAAGCTTCGAGCGTCTGCGCCGGAAGCCCCGCTATCAGGTCAAAGCTGGTGTTGTCGAATCCTGCTTCGCGCAAGTAATCAATCGTGCGCCTGACATCTTCAGCCGTGTGCGTGCGCCCAAGGCGGCGTAGCTCTTCATCATCAAACGTCTGCGCGCCAAAGCTCGCGCGGTTGACGCCTAAGCCGCGAAACTCGCGCAAGACTTCAGGCGTGACCGTGCCGGGATTCATCTCCATCGTCACTTCCGCGCCCGCCGCGACGCTAAAGCGCGTGTGGACGGCTTCGAGAATTTGCTCGACCTGCGCGGGAGAAAGAAGCGAAGGAGTACCGCCGCCGAAATAGATCGTGTCCACTTCTTTAGCAGGCTCTTCCGGCTGGCGAAAACTTTTAATCTCCGCAGAGACGGCGCGGACGGAGGCGGCGGCCAGCGCGCCTTCGTATGCGCCGGTGGCGAAATCGCAGTACGAACAGCGCGTGCGACAGAAAGGAATATGTATGTAAACTCCGGCTCGCTTCATCTTTTTGAAAGTAAGGGATTATAGCACGCGCTTGGGATTGAGCAGATTCATACAGACCTGTGCGAATCAAGGGTAGCAACAAATCAACAGCTTTTTCTTTGCGGTCTTTGCGGGGTTTCACTTTGCGGTCTTTGCGGTTAAATGATTTTTTAACGCAAAGACCACAAAGATTTAAGACGCCAAGAGCGCAAAGAGTTTCTACTCTTGATTTACATAGAGACCTGTTATCAATCCGGCGGCGTGTATGGATTTTTTTCAAAGGTGTATGATTCTGATTTTGCTCATAAGCGGATGCCAATGCCCCCAACGCGGTTTTGTTCGGTTATTATCTCAATCCCCTGTTTCTCTTTTTGGCACGCCAATTGAGATATTGCTACACATGCGAACAAAGGTTGTACTGATGAGACGCTCCACTCTCAATCAATAAAGGAGCAGTCTTCCGCAGTGCAAGGGATTTGAAAGTAAGCACATCAAAGGGGAGGAAATTCTTAAATGGCAGATCAAGAGAATCAGGAAAAAGGCGCTGCCGCGACGGCTGGCGCTCAGGGTGACGCAAAGGGACAAACCCAACAGAATGAACAGGGTCGTCAGGACGATCAGGCCACCGGACAAACCGGTCGGAGCGATCAGCCGACAGGACAGACCGGACAGGGCACACAGGGTTCAGCACAGGGAAATAAGCCGCAGGTTGGCAGCCAGCAAGGTGGCTCAGAAGGCGGTTCTCAGGGCGAGCAGAAACCTTAAACCAAGAGACGTTCGCTTTTCTAAATTCGCGGGAGCGCATGGCATTTCTAAGAGTGCTATGCGCTTTTGTTTTTCAATATCCGTATTCTATTCCCTGTCGGCTTTCGCAACCTGTTCCTGCTCGGACTGTCGCTTAATGTGCTCAAGCACGCGCAGGTGTATTCGATGAATGATGTAGTCCGACCATTGTTGCCAGTAAAGACCCGGCCAGAAATCGTTTTGATACCAAGTCGTGCCTTCCAATCTGGTGCGGCCATCCGGAAGCTGTGTGAGCAGGAACTGCCCTTTGCGTGAGTGCAGATAATTTTCCAGATGCGGCGGTCTTAATTCCGAATACCATGAAAGCTCATTCATCACTGGCGGCTGCGCTGTGACGCCGAACTTCAAGAGGCGCGGCTCGTCCCAGACTTCAATCGGCTCGACGAAGGCTCCCGTCGAAAAGACGCAATAGCGAATCGCTCCCACTCCATGCCCGCTTATCTCTGCGCGAATCGGATAGGCTATGCCGCTCTTAAAAAGCCTCTCTTCGGGCGGCGGCAATTCCGAGAATGCGATGAGGTGTTTCCAGACCTTGTCGGGCGGCGCGTTGATCAAGACCTCTGTGGAGACGCTGGTCAGCGGCGGCTCCTGCTTCGCCGTGTGCTCTAAGCCGATGAAGGCGGGCATGACAATCAGCAGCAGCGAAAAGACGTGAAACGATTCGGCTGTGTAGGTCGGCCTGCGCTGAATCACGTAACCGATAAGCCCTCCGAACAGCGCGAGAATCAGACCGAGCGGCGCAGCCATAATCAGGCAGATGACGCCCTCCATCGCCAGCGCAAAGATTGCAAAGCAGACCAAGGCCACCGCCAAAGTCGAGACCAGCAAACAGCTTCCAATACTGCGTGGATGATGAAAGCCGTAAAACAACACCGAGATCAGCCCCAGAAAAAACGGCATACCGACAAACAATCCCCATCCGTATTCGCTCAGGGTGTTGATGCTCAGATAAATCAAGCCAATCGAGAGCGGGACTGTGACCAGCACGCCGACGGCTGCGCTGCCCAGCTTGCTATCGGGAATCACGCGCCCCAAGGTCTGCATGGCGCGGCTGGCGAAAGAATCTCCTACGCGCACCTCGCCGTCACGCGAAGGCATGACGCTCAGTAGTAGGAAGAAAAAGAGATTGAGAAACGGGACAAAGAAAAATGCCACCAGCCAGAGCGGAAGACCTGTGGCGCGCAGGCGTTTGAGCGTCAGCACGACGCCGATGTAAATAAACGGAATCGCCAGCGCGACCATCGTTGCATAAAACTTCAAACGCCCCGCCGGCACATTATCCAGATGCGTATGGTCATCCAGAAACCAGTAGTTGAACAGCGACCAGCGATGCCCGAAAACGGCTGAAGCGACAATCCGATCAAGATTGTGCTTGATGGCAAAGAGCACGACCCCGATGATGACATACGGCCCGCGATTAATCGTGCCGCGCCATGAAAAGAGCGTGGAAAGGGGAGAACTCATTTTAGGTTTTCCTTTGCACTCAGGCATTCAAGTCATGTCAGTGAAAGATTAAAGCCGGTTATTACCCGCAATCGAAAATCTAATCCTTATGCGTTGGCAATACTCTTAATGATCGCCGGAACCTCAGCGTGGTTCGTATACCATATTGGATATACGCCAAGCTTTTCCAATAATACTTGCTGCTCGTGAAAATCGCTTTCCTCGACCCCTGCGATTATTTCCTCAATTTGTGTGTATTTCTTCTCGTCTGTTTTACGTCCGCTCTTTCTAAATCGGTCACTGTATAGTTTAGCTTTCTCGTCTATTCGCTTGAGGTCACAATTTTTATCAGGCGCAGGCCATTGGGGTTTTTGTAAGATCACATAGTTCTCTGGAGTCAAAGGAGTTTTTTTCAACGCATCGAGCAGGCGTCGCATGTTCCGGTCTGTCACAGAAAGTCCAATCATCAGGCCGACCGAATTTGACAAGTGCTTGATCTGCGTTAGATTGCTCCACGAGTAAGCATTTTGCGCCGCCAGATAATACTGCTCTTCAGTAAACACTACCTCATCCAGAGTTGATCTTGTTCCTTCAATAGGAATGAAGCCATGCACGTGATAGACCGGTAACCCCCCTCGCTTCAGTCTTTGGTCTGCTCGCCAGATGGGCTGAACCTTTGCGTCTTTGATAGCTAGTTCAAGCAAGTTGTCATAGTTGTAAGAAATCACTGAGTTGACACGCGCCCGACTGGAACTTCTTTTTTTACAGAGGTCCGCCACTGCCCTGAGCGTAGGATTGGCATTCCGCAAAGAAGCAACGTTAGGGGTTTTAATGGTTCTTGTGTTCTGAACCTCAAATCCTGCATACAAGGTCTCGTGCAGCTTATCCAAAAAGAGAGTTTCGTCTGCGTAAAGATTACGTATTTTCCTTGCGGTTATATCAAGCGGCTCTTTACGTCTTTCCAAATGCCATTCTGCTATCGCAAACAGGTAATTGGGGAATGGACGAATGCCTTCAACAATATCGTCGCGTTTAATAGCAGAAAAATACATTGCAAGTACGAGTTTATCCCACGAAGGAAGACCATTACCCATTGAGACACCCGCACCCAAATAAAGGGTCAGGTTATTGGCGCGATAAGCCTTGCGGACTTGTTCAATAATCTCTTTCTGATTCTGGACAGACATATTCTCTCCTCCCTTTAACTAACCTATACCTGACAATAAATTATTTGGCAGAGCATCAGGGGCCAGATGATGTGCCCATATTCATTTATTGGCAGATGAGGTCTCCTTATAAATAGTGGGTCGTTAGAAATGCGCGAGGACGCGTGATATTAAGCCCCTAATCCTGTTCAGGCAAGATTTATTTCCGTTCGTCCGGCTTGATGTTTCAATGTTAGGGGACAGCCGAAGCCTGCGAAAACGTCAGCGCCGATGAGTGTCCTATAAATATAATTGTCGCATCAAGGTGTTCTGTGGTACACAACAGCCACTTAGCCAGTCATTATCCAGAGGAGAACAATCAAAGGTTATGTCTTCCCACACGCCAAACATCGAATCCTTGCAGCATGAGGAGCGCGTGTTTCCGCCGCCGGAGCAGTTCCGGCAGAGCGCACGAATCGGTTCCTTAGAGGATTATGAAAGCTTGCGCGCAGAAGCCTCTGCTTCGCCCGAAACATTCTGGGCGCGGATGGCCGAAGAGCTGCACTGGTTCAAAAAGTGGGACACGGTGCTGGAATGGACGCTGCCGCACGCGAAATGGTTTGTCGGGGGCAAGCTCAATATCTCTTATAACTGTCTTGACAGGCATCTACAGAGCGCGCGGCGCAACAAGGCCGCGATTATCTGGGAGGGCGAGCCGGGAGAGCAGCGCACGCTTACCTATCAACAGCTTCATTCTCAAGTGTGCCGTTTCGCCAACGTGCTCAAGCGTTCGGGCGTTGAGACGGGCGACCGCGTCGCGCTTTACATGCCATTGATACCTGAGCTGGCGATTGCGATGCTCGCTTGCGCGCGTATCGGCGCGACGCACTCAATCGTCTTCGGCGGCTTCTCCGCAGACTCTCTGAAAGACCGCATCAACGATGCCGGATGCAAGCTAGTGGTAACGGCTGACGGCGGATACCGTCGCGGCTCTGAGATAGCCTTAAAGCCTACTGTTGACGAAGCTCTCAAACATACGCCGACGGTCAAAGGCTGCGTCGTCGTCCGGCGCACGGGCACGCGCATACACATGGAAGCGGGGCGCGATCACTGGTGGCACGAACTGATGGAGACGGTTGACGCGAAATGCCCTGCGGAAGAATTGGACAGCGAGCATCCGCTCTATATTCTTTACACTTCCGGGACGACCGGAAAACCGAAAGGTATCCTGCACACGACCGGCGGTTATTTACTGCAAGCTCATCTCACAACCAAATGGATTTTCGATATTAAAGACGAAGACATTTACTGGTGCACGGCGGACATCGGGTGGGTGACGGGACATTCTTATGTCGTGTACGGGCCGCTCTCGAACGGCGCGACTGTCTTGATGTATGAAGGCGCGCCGAATCATCCTGAGCCTGACCGCTTCTGGCAGATTATAGAGCGTCACGGCGTCAATATTTTTTACACTGCGCCGACAGCGATTCGCGCCTTTATCAAATGGGGCGAGCAGTGGCCGCTCAAACATGATTTGTCTTCTTTGCGCCTGCTCGGAACTGTCGGCGAGCCGATCAACCCTGAGGCCTGGATGTGGTACAGAGAAATTATAGGCAAAGGCCGCTGCCCGATTGTTGATACCTGGTGGCAGACAGAGACGGGCGCGATTATGATCTCGCCTCTTCCCGGCGTGACCGCGACCAAGCCCGGCTCCGCGACGAAACCCTTGCCCGGTATCGAAGTTGACGTGATGACTAAAGCAGGCGAAGCAGTCGGCGCGAATGAAGGCGGGTATCTGGTTATCAAACGCCCGTGGCCTTCGATGCTGCGCACCATCTGGGGCGACGACGAGCGGTATCAGCAGCAATACTGGTCGGAAATAGAAGGAGTTTATTTCGCTGGCGACGGCGCGCGGCGCGATGCTGACGGATATTTCTGGATCATGGGGCGTGTGGATGATGTGATAAACGTCAGCGGCCACCGTCTCGGCACAGCAGAGGTCGAGAGCGCGCTGGTTTCGCACGAAGCGGTCGCGGAGGCCGCGGTCGTGGCAAGGCCGGATGAGATTAAAGGCTCTGCCATCGTCGCTTTCGTCACGCTCGAAGGACAACACAAAACATCCGATGCTCTGAAAGAAGAGCTGCGCAAGCACGTCACGCGCGAGATCGGCTCGCTCGCGCGCCCGGACGAGATACGCTTTACGGACGCGCTGCCGAAAACGCGTTCGGGCAAGATTATGCGCCGCCTCTTGCGCGAATTGGCTACAGGCGGAGCCGTGCGCGGCGACACCACGACGCTCGAAGATTTCTCTGTGCTGGAAAAACTGCGCGCCGAAGAAGAGTGAAAAGCAGTGACAAGTGACAGGTGATTAGTGACAAGCGCTGTGTGACAAGTTAGAATTCTGCCTCGATTCGTCGTTTATTATTCATCTAAGCGATAAGTATCAAAGCTCTTCCTGCTTTTACTTGTCACCTGTCACTTGTCACTTGTCACTGTTTTTAAGGAGAGTCACACATGCCCCGGTATTCCACTACGGAACAAAGAACAGGTCAGCGGTATCTGGCTTCGCTGATGGTGCGCGCCGAATGGGATGACGCGGACGGCGGGCACATCGTCGCGGAAGGCATAACGGAGAACGTTGGCCCCGAAGGTGCGCTCATACATTTGCAGGACAAGCTGCCCGATGTCGGCAGCCGCGTGCAACTGGCCGTGCTGGACGAAGAGGGACAGAAGCTGCAACTGCGCGTCGTCACCGAAGTCCTGCGTCTGGAGCGCAATCCGGGACACCCTTTAGCCGCGCTGCAACTGCTTGACGCACAGGACGAATGGCGCGGGCTGGTGTGGGAGCCTGCCAAGCCCATCATCACCAAACGCGAGACGGTTGAGGACACGGAACTGGATGAAGAGGATGAAGAGGATGCTATTCATTGATTCTTTGAATCGGACGGAAAGGCTCACATAT
>JACMLC010000196.1 GCA_014379795.1 Pyrinomonadaceae bacterium | reverse complement strand
GAGATGGCGCAGGCGCAGCGTATCGCGCGTGCAGGCCCGTCAAAGGTTGCAAGGAGGCCGTCGCCGACCATCTCTATCTCGCGTCCTTTGAAAAGCTCCAACTCGCGCCTGACGTGTACCTGATGTCTTTCCAGTAAGTCACGCCAACGACGCTCTCCAAGATGCGCGGCCTGTTGGGCGGAATCAACGATTCGCATAAACAGCACGGTTGCCAGCACGCGGTCGTATTCGGGCGCGTGGCGCACGCCGGTCAAAAATTCTTCGACCTCATCGAGTATCGCGTCCTGATCTCCGACGAAGGGCAAGTGATCCACGCCGGGCAACTCTACATATTTCGAGCCGGGAATGCTCGAAGCCACATAGCGGCCTTCTTCGACCTTCAGGCACAAATCCCCTTCACGATGTATGACCAGCGTCGGCACGCGAATGGACGGCAAGACGTTGCGCACGTCTATGTCCGCGTTCATCTTCGTCAAGGCCAGAGCCGCGCCCGGACTCGCGCCCATGCGCAAATAAGTCGCCCACCATTCGCGAAAGTGCGGGTCGTCCGCAACCGACGGCGCGCGCTCATCCAAACCGACGGGGCCGCCCCATTCGCGCTGCATCAATTCATAAAACTCCTGACGATGCTCTGCGGTCGGCGCCCACGGATAATCGTCATCGTAAACTCGCTTGGCATAAGTTCCGATCATCACGAGCGCGCTGGTCTTTTCCGGGTAAGTCGCGGCGAACAGGCTGCACATCGGCCCGCCTTCTGAAACTCCTATCAGCGCGGCGCGCTCCGAACCCACGGCCTCCATCACTGCGCGCACGTCGTCCATCCGCTGTTCCAGTGTCGGAAGCTCCGTGTTCGGCACGCGATCCGATAGCCCCGTCCCGCGCTTGTCAAAGAGAATCAGCCGCGAGAATGAAGCGAGGCGCGCGAGGAAGCGCGCGAACGACGGCTCTTCCCAGAAATATTCCAGATGCGAGACCCAGCCCATGACAAAGACCAGATCGAGCGGCGCGTCTCCGATGACCTGATAAGCGATATTGACATCGCCGCTCAGGGCGTATCTGGTTTCCGGCGCGCGGTGAATAATCGCATCAATCTCAGGCTGCGGCTCTCGCCTTCTGGTGAGGCCTGACGGCTGAAGCGCATCGAGAGCTTCGCGTGTGGCGCGTGAGAGTGATTGAAAAGCAGGCTCTTCATCATCATCTTCTTCGATGACGACGCGCGCTCTGGCACGCTCGCGGACGATGATATTGGTTTCCGGCTCGCCGCCCGTTTCCCTGACCTGTGCGACAAAGCGATAGCCGCGCTTCGGCACGGTCTCGATAAATTTCAAGCCTTCCGCGCCCTCGCCCAAAACTTTGCGCAGGATTGAAATGTTCTGGGCCAGATTATTTTCCTCGACAAAGCTGTCCGGCCACACCTTCTGCATCAGCTCTTCCTTGCCGAGCACATGCCCGCAGTTCTCTACCAGCAACAGCAGCGTGTCAAAGACCTTTGGCGTGAGCGAGACAGGGTCTTCGCCGCAGAATAGCAGGCGCTCCGCAGTGTCTACGCGAAACGCGCCGAACTCATACAAGTGGCCGATTTGTCTGGGCATTTTAGGCTTTTTAGGCTTTCAGAACTTTTTGAAGAAACCTTCAGAAAACTCTCAGGACTTTCTAAAGACCCACAGACCCCAACAGGATTATTTATATACCCGCGCGGCAGTCAACAGATATTTCCCAAAGTGGAAGCTGCGCTGATTGTAACGCGAAGAAGAGCGTCCCGGAAAACAAATTTAGAAGGGAACGGACAAGAAGATGAAGAGAAGAACCGAAATCACTATCGAGATAGACCGCGTGATCGTCATCAGTCAAAGCAGAAATCACAAGTCATGGTGCAACGTCTGCGGCACAGAGGTCTCGATGGTGATGGCGGGCGAAGCGGCGGAGATGATCCAGACCGGCGAGGCCGCCATCTACAGGCTGGCGGAAACGGGAAAGCTGCACTTCGCAACGACCACAGAGGGACGACTGCTGATTTGTCCGGACTCGTTACTGGCTCTGCTTGAAGACGAAAGCGCGTCGCCGTCGGGCAAGCTGCTGCTCGATTGGAGCGCCAAGTCTCTGGCCGACTAACTCTTAAACTTAAAAACCCAACCGCGCGGAAATTTTCCGCCCAATTTCAGGAGAAAGAAGAAGGAAATAAACACCCATGAAAAACTACATGAAAAAAGCAATGAGCAAATCTATTCGCAACATCGCAGGCGCGACGCTGCTCTTAATCACCCTTTCCTTATCGACCTTCGCCGCTCCGGTCGTCAGACAGGGATCGGGCGCAAATGCTGCGGGTATACAAGCCCTCGTAGACCAGTTCCGCGCAGACCTCGGCGGCGCTAATAACGGCATCGGCGGCTCGTTTATCAACGGCAGACGCGAGATCAACTGGGACGGCGTGCCGGACAATTTTTCCGAGCCGAACAACATTCCGCCCAACTTTTTTAACCTCAACAGCCAGCGCGGCTTGATCTTTAATGCCATTGAAGATGCTACGGGAGCCGCGCTCAATCAGTTTGCCGTGAGCGCCACCACAGCCTCAGGCACGGCAGTTCGTTTCGGTAACCTCAATTCCACCTATTCAACTATCTTTCAAACTTTCAGCGACCAACGCTTATTTATAGCGCGTAACACACACATGCTGGAAATCACATTTTTCATTCCCGGCACGAAGATTCCGGCGACCGTCAAAGGCTTTGGCTTAGTCTTCGCGGACGTAGACTCTGCAACAGGCGGCAACCGCTCGCTCATTCGTTGCTATGGCGCTGACGGCCTACAGCTTTCTGCCGCCTCCGCTCCGGTCTTAGACAACGGCCTTTCTTTCGTCGGCATTTCATTCAACGCTGGCGAGCGCATTGCCAGAGTCGTGATCGAATCGGGCAACGCTGCACTTTCCGCGACCAACAACGACGTCACAGGCGGCGTTGATGTCGTGGCGATGGACGACTTTATCTACGGCGAGCCGCGCGCGACCACCTCTCACCCGTCGGATTACGACGGCGACGGCACGACCGATTTCTCGGTCTTCCGCCCGAGCAACGGAACGTGGTTTATCTTGAACAGCGGCTCGAACACTTTTAACGGCGTGCAGTTCGGCTCGAACGGCGAAGTTCCGGTGGACGGAGATTTCGACGGCGATTCCAGAAGCGACATTGCCGTCTTTCGTCCCAGCACCGGCCAGTGGTTTATCTTGAGAAGCTCTGACGGGCAGTTTCAAGCTACCTTCTTCGGCAGCAACGGCGACAAGCCAGTCCCCGGCGATTATGACAAGGACGGCAAAACAGACATCGCCGTCTGGCGTCCCAG
>JACMLC010000195.1 GCA_014379795.1 Pyrinomonadaceae bacterium | reverse complement strand
TTTGATCTTGCGCCGTTGTCCGTGCCGTCAGTCGGGAGTGACATCTCGCCGCACGGAGTAAGAGAACCGAGGTGAGGGCTTTATACCTGATAAAGAGCCTGTTTGTCTACTTTAATTATCGGTTAATGATGCTAAATTTCGTGTCTCACAAAAACGGGCTTCCAAAACTCGCGGATTCATGTTTAATATAGACGCGTACTCAAAAAAATAATTGTAGATGGCGAGTTTTGCTCTCGATAATTACAAAAAATACTGCCGGAGGAGGTAAGTTTAGATGGTTTATGTCGTGGCGGAACCTTGCGTGAACTGCCGTTATACGGACTGTGCGCTGGTGTGTCCCGTAGAAGCTTTCCATTTGGATGATGACATGCTGGTGATTCATCCTGAAACATGCATTGACTGTGATGCGTGTGTGCCCGAATGTCCTGTCGAAGCGGTTTTCCCGGAAGATAAAGTGCCGGAAGAGTGGGCGCATTTTACACAGATAAATGCCGATAGGGCTTTGAGCGGGTTGCCGACCATCAGCGACAAACTCGACCCGCTCTGCTAAACTGCCGTCCAGTCTCGGAAGCCCCCGCTCCACAATCCTGCGAGGCGCGCGAGTTTGTATTACTCCCCTTAAAAGGTAAACTCGCGCGCTTCATTTATGCTCTATTTAAAAACGCCGCGAGGGAAACGCGCCCCACTCTCTTGCAAGGGGAAAACATGAAGAAGCGTACGAAGCGTCTGGTTGGAATAGCGGCGCTGGCGGTCGGGTCGCTCGGGGCAACCGGAGCGGTTTTGATGAGGATGAAAAACTTTCGCGTCAGAAAAGAAGAGAAAGCGCCGGACGTATGGGCGCGCCCCGGTATGCAAGTCACTTTTCGCGCAGAGGTGATGCCGGGACGCGATGCTTCCGAACGCGTCTACAGGGTTAAAGAATTGCTGCCGAGCGGGCGCGTCGTGCTGCATGAGTTTGCGGGCGAGCACGCCGAACGAGCATTTGAGCCAATCAGGTAAAGCAAGGGCGAGGCGGGGAAAAAGTGATGGCGCAATCAAGAGTGGAAATCTTTGCAGAGATGACGCGGCAGCAGCCGGATGACGTGATGATCTGGTACGGCTTGGCAAGCGAATACACGAAGCTCGAAAGATGGAGCGAGGCCGCAGATGCTCTGCGCCGGGTCGTCAGTCTGAACAAGGACTACACAGCCGCATACCAGATGCTCGGCACGGCTCTCATGAATCTGGGCTTGAAGGAAGAAGCGAGACTCGCCTGGACTCAAGGTCTCGAAGTCGCAGGCCGCACGGGCGCGTGGAAAGCGCGGCAACACATGGAAGGGCTGCTGGCTGGCCTCGGCGATAATGCGCAGAGCGAATTCTGCAAAGAGTAATCTGAAGCGATATAACAGGAGAGCGAAAGAAGGATGAATAGCATGCTATTCATCCTTCTCTTTTTTTACCATTCATACGTCCGACCGGGTTCCATGATGCCGAGACGGGGAATGCCGAGGCCGTTAATCTCTTCGACCAAGGTTTCGCGGTAAGCGGGCTTAAGATGAACCGTCAGAATATCAAGGCCGTTGTGATTGAGCTTCTGTAGCTCCTGCTTGAGCATGGCGGGCGTGAAATGGCGCGAGACTTCGGCCAGTTGAGCCATCGAGTTCGGGAAAGATGCTTCGATGAGCAGCGCGTCGAGGTGCGGTGCGCTGTTGACCAGCTCCCAAAACTCTTCCGTGTGATACGTGTCGGAGCTAAAGGCGACCGTCACTTTTCCGTCGGAGACAACCATCCCGACTGTCGGGACGATGTGGTTGACGGGTACGGCTGTCACTTTCAAGTGGGCGACCTGAAACTCTTCGCCCGTGCGAAAAGGCATGTACTGCATGACGGGGCCGTGCTGGTTTTTCAGCTCGGAGAATCGCGGATAGACAGTCCAGTTGAACACGTCGCGTTCGAGCAGTGCGATGACCTCTTCAGTCGCGTGTACGCGCACGGGTTCTGTGAGCGAGCCGAACAGATCGTCTATGAAGATGGGCAGGCTGGCGATGTGATCCATGTGCGGATGCGTAACGATGACATCGCGCACGGATTCGCGCTGCTCGTCTGTGAGGGCGAGAGCGATGCTGCCCGCGTCAACCGTGACGCGGTCGTCTATCAGGAAACAGGTCAGGCGTTGCTCCGGTGTCGCACAGCCTGCGCCGTCAAACGTGCTCGGTAGAAGTTGAATCTTCACGTATCGGTTTGGTTAAAGATGCGTTCCCACGGGCGAGGGCGGCTAGAGTATAAGCTATTTCCCGCTGCTCGCGTCTAATTTCCCTGACAGCTTTCAGTGAGTGCCCAGGCGGCTGCGCAATTCTTGCAGCATCTGTAAATAAAAAGCCTCGCGCTCGCTCGCTTCCTGCGGGTCGGGATGCAGTCCGCGCGCGATGCGGCTGCGATGAAAGGCCAGCTCGCTCGCCGTCTGGTTATAACGCATGCGGGCGCGCCACACGCCAAAGCCTCCGGTGCGCAGGGCGCGGAACGATGCTCCCATTCGCCCGCCCACGCTGCACAAACGATTATACTCGTCTTGCGTAAACATCCCGCGCTGGAAATCCGGCATCAGGTGTTCGCGCACGACGCGCCCCTCGCGCCGGAGGGCGAAGATAACGACAACCAGCGCCGCGACAAAGACCGGAATCATAATGAAGATATAAGTCAGCAGCCACAGAGCGCCGCTGATGGTGGCCGTCAGGTTCCACAGAGAATGCAGAAACATCGCCAGCCCGAGGCCGAGCAACGGCATGATAATTTTTATAGCCTTGCTATGAGACTGCCGCGCCCAGCCCAGCCCGATGCCCGTCATGCTGGTAAAGAGCGGATGCGAGAAGGGAGCTATCGCGCCGCGCAGGATAAAGAGACCCACGCCGCCTTCGATGCCGCCCTCTAAAGCCGCCTTGCCGTAATACTGCACGTTCTCTGTCATGGCAAACCCGAGTCCTACCATGCCCGCGTAAACGATGCCGTCGAGAATGCCGTCAAACTCGTCTTTCTTCCACCAGAAGATGATAAAGAGAACTAATCCTTTCGCCGATTCTTCAAAGAGCGGAGCCGAGATGACCGCGCCGTAAACTTCCGCCAACTGGATGTCTCCGGTTGACATGGCGACCGCGTAGGCTCCCATCGTGTTGGCGATAAAGGCTATGAAGACGGCGACCGTCGCGCCCCAGAAAAAGACCACCGCGAGCAGCCACAGCGGCTCGGACTCGTAACGGTCGAGCCAGAGAATCAGCGAAATATAAATGGGGACGGGCAGCGTGGCGAAGATCAGACCGGCCATGAGCGCGACCGGCCCCGTCTCAACGCCGATTAAATACAGGACTAACAAACCGAGCAGGAGCGCGATGAGGCCGGCAAAGACGGCCAGCATCACTTTCATCGCGCTGATTTTGTTTGACCGCTTGATAAGAATCGTCGGAGCGGCCTGCGAGTGCATGACCGTCGGCGCGACCTGCCGCGCTCCGCCGAGGTCAGTCATAGGCGAGCCGCACTTCTGGCAATCAAATCTCCCCTCCGGGACAATCGTGCCGCACCAGCGACATTGAAAATCCATGCGAGACTTTTCTCCTTCTCCTACTTTTGGCTATGCGCCCGAACTCAGAAGCTGATAAGGCGTGACGGGGCACAAGTATAGCCATATTCGCATCAGGACTCCTAGCAATATTTCACTTTAGCGAAGGAAAATCTCTTTTACCGCAAAGACGCGGCACACGCTGAGGTAAGAGCAAAAAGAGCTAATAGCATTACTGCCAACTGCTAACTGCCGACCGCCAACTTCTTTTCCCTCTTCATCTGGCGCAGGTATTTGCCCGCCCGCCGTCAATCGAATAAGTCGCGCCCGTGATCCATCCGGCGTGTTCTGAGGCGAGAAATAGTATCAGCTCTGCGACTTCGCCAGCTTCGCCGACGCGCCCCAATGGATGTGTGCTTTTTGATCTTTCTAAAAATGCCGCGTAATTTTCTTCGCTCATGCCGCCGCGTTTGTGTATCTCTGTGACGACGACGCCGGGATTGACGGCATTGACGCGCACGCCTTTGGCGGCCAGCTCCAGCGCGGCGCAGCGCGTCAGT
>JACMLC010000194.1 GCA_014379795.1 Pyrinomonadaceae bacterium | reverse complement strand
TCGTGCTGGTCAACTCGAACCCGGCGACGATCATGACAGACCCGGAGACCGCAGATAAAACTTATATCGAGCCGCTGACGGTGGAATCGGTCGCGGCCATCATCGAGAAAGAGAGGCCGGATGCGTTGCTGCCAACCGTTGGCGGGCAGACCGCGCTCAATCTCTCTGTCGCGCTATCGGAAGCGGGCGTGCTTGAACGCTTCGGCGTAGAGATGATCGGAGCCAGCCTTGAGGCCATACATATCGCGGAAGACCGCAGCCTGTTTAAGAAGGCTATGGACGAAGCGGGCTTGAAGATGCCGCGCGGCGGCTTTGCGCACTCTTGGAACGAGGCCGAAGTGATGGTCGCTGACACAGGTTATCCGGCGATCATTCGTCCCAGCTTCACGCTCGGCGGGACGGGCGGCGGCATCGCTTTTAACCCGGAAGAGTTTGAAGAGATCGTGCGCGGCGGTCTGGCGGCTTCGCCGGTTCAGGAAGTTCTGATCGAAGAATCAATCCTCGGCTGGAAAGAGTTTGAGCTGGAAGTGATGCGCGACCTCAAAGACAACGTCGTCATCATCTGCTCGATTGAGAACTTTGACCCGATGGGCGTGCATACGGGCGATTCCATCACGGTCGCCCCGGCGCAGACGCTCTCCGATGTCGAGTACCAGAACTTGCGCGACATGGCGATTCGCTGTATCCGCAAGGTCGGCGTCGAGACGGGCGGGTCGAACATACAGTTCGCGGTCAATCCTGAGAACGGCGAAGTGCGCGTGATTGAGATGAACCCGCGCGTCTCGCGCTCGTCCGCTCTGGCTTCCAAAGCGACGGGATTTCCGATTGCGAAGATCGCGGCCAAGCTCGCGGTCGGCTACACACTGGACGAGATTCCGAACGACATCACGAAAAAAACTCCCGCTTCATTTGAGCCGACGATTGATTACGTGGTGGCGAAAATTCCCAAGTGGGCTTTTGAGAAATTCCGCGACGCGGAAGATGTTTTGGGAACACAGATGAAGAGCGTCGGCGAGGTGATGGCGATTGGCCGCACTTTTAAGGAAGCTCTCTTTAAGGGTTTACGCTCGCTTGAATCGGTCAAGCCTTTGCGCCTGCGCGATGTCTCGGATGACGAGTTGCAGCGCAAGCTGGCGCGTCCAAACTCGCTCAGATTTTCTTATCTCACGTATGCCTTGCAGCATGGCTGGACGATTGCGGAAATCTATCGCCTCTCGCGTATAGACCCTTGGTTTCTGGAACAGTTGCAGGACGTGATGCAGATTCAGAAACGCATCGAAGGCCAACGGCTCGAAGATTTGTCGCCCGAAGTGTTTCGCGCTGCCAAAGAGGTCGCGCTCTCAGACCGTCGCATAGCGTACCTGACAGGCAGCACAGAAGCGGAAGTCCGCGCGACGCGCAAACAGCTCGGCATCGTTCCGGTCTATAAGCGTGTGGACACCTGCGGCGCAGAGTTTGAATCCTACACGCCATATCTTTATTCGACGTATGAAGAAGAGGACGAATCCGCGCCGACGGACAATCGGAAGATTATGATCTTAGGCTCTGGGCCGAATCGTATCGGGCAGGGAATCGAGTTTGATTACTGCTGTTGCCATGCGTCTTTCGCGCTGCGCGATGCCGGCTTTGAGACGATCATGGTCAACTGTAATCCCGAAACAGTCTCGACTGATTACGACACTTCAGACCGTCTCTATTTCGAGCCGCTCACGTTTGAAGACGTGATGAACATCATTGATGTCGAAAAACCGGAAGGCGTCATCGTACAGTTCGGCGGGCAGACGCCCTTAAATCTTGCCATGCGTCTTGCGGAAGCGGGCGTTCCGGTGATAGGGACTTCGCCCGATTCGATTGACCTCGCCGAAGACCGCAAGCGTTTCGGCGCGCTCCTGAATGAGCTTGGAATTCCGCAGCCGGAAAACGGGACTGCGATTTCAGAAGCTGAGGCGCGCGAGATTGCAGAGCGGATTGGCTATCCGGTTTTAGTGCGCCCGTCATATGTGCTCGGCGGGCGCGCGATGGCGATTGTGTATGATGAAGAGAGCCTTGATAAGTACATGCGAACGGCTGTTGACGCTTCGCCGGAGCGCCCGATTCTGATTGATAAATTTCTTGAGAGGGCTGCCGAGTTTGATGTGGACGCTTTAGCGGACGAGAGCGCGTGCGTCATCGCCGGGATTCAGGAGCACATCGAAGAAGCAGGGATTCATTCGGGCGATTCTTCGTGCGTGCTGCCGCCCGTGCGTATTCCGCCTGAGCATCTTGAGACGATGCAGCACTACACGCGCGAGCTGGCGCGCGCCCTACGCGTCTGCGGCCTGATGAACATACAGTTTGCGATTAAGGATGACCGTGTCTATGTCCTTGAAGTAAACCCGCGCGCGTCGCGCACGGTGCCGTTTGTCTCAAAAGCGACGGGCGTGCCTTTGGCTCGCATCGCTGCGCTCGTGATGGCTGGACAGAGCCTCGCAGACTTTGATTTACCGCGAGAGCTTTCGGTCAATCGTTTCTTTATCAAGTCGCCTGTCTTTCCCTTCGCCAAATTTCCCGGCGTTGACCCGATTCTCAGCCCGGAGATGCACTCGACCGGCGAGGTGATGGGCGTCGGCGATAGTTTTGGCGAAGCCTACGGCAAAGCCATGTTGAGCGCGGGCCTGGAATTGCCGCCGAGCGGGACTGCTTTTATCAGCGTCAATGATGCGGACAAGGGGCAGGCTGTGGTCTTGGCGCGTCGCTTGATGCGCCTCGGCTTTAGCGTTGTCGCCACCATCGGGACTGCCGCGCGCCTGCGCGAAGTCGGCCTCAAGGTCGAGACCGTCTTCAAAGTCAACGAAGGCCGCCCCAACATCGTTGATAACATCAAGAGCGGCGAGATAGCTCTGATCATCAACACCCCTCTGGGACGCACTTCGCACTTTGACGAGCAGGCGATTCGCCGCGCAGCCCTGCAATACAACGTTCCCTGCGTCACGACCATGACCGGCGCGCAGGCCATCGTCGAAGCCATCAATGCGCGCGTCACCGAAGACCGCATCGAAGTGCGCTCGCTTCAGGAAATGCACGCGATGAGCAGTTCAGTCGGTTAAGAAAGGAATATGAATCGAGAGTAGAAGTCCTTTGCGGTCTTTGCGTTAAAAGATTCTTAACCGCAAAGGACGCAAAGAAGGGACGCGCAAAGAGCGCAAAGGAAATGCTTTTCAAATGCTTTCTTCTCAACGCTTGATTCACATAAAAGTAACGAATGGAAATCAACAGCCGCGAAACCATCGAACGAATCTTGGAAGAGTGCCGCATCATCGCCGTCGTCGGTTTGTCTTCAAGCCCGTCGCGCGCCTCCCACGGCGTCGCCAGCTACATGCGCCGGCAGGGCTACAAAGTGATTCCCGTCAATCCGAATGAAGCTCAGGTCTTTGATGAAAAATCTTACCCGGCGTTGGCAGACGTTCCTGACAAAGTTGACCTCGTAGACATCTTTCGTCGTTCGGATGCGGCTGGCGAAGCTGTTGATGAGGCGATCCGCATCGGCGCGAAAGCCGTCTGGTTACAGGAAGGCGTGATAGACCACGCGGCTGCCAAGCGCGCACAAGATGCAGGCTTGCTCGTCGTGATGGATCGCTGCTGGTTGAAAGAACATATCAGGAATAAGTAGGCAGTTGGCAGTGTGCAGTTGGCAGTTCGCCGTCAACCTGATTTCTCTTTCTGCCAACTGCGAACTGAAAAGATGTCTGTTGAAATGCATGCAATCGTCATTACTGTCAGTGACCGCTGTGCGCGCGGCGAGCAGGAAGATGTCTCCGGCGCAGAGTTGGTTAAGCTCTTGAAAGAGGCTGGCGCAAGCATTGTCGCGACGGAAATTCTTTCAGATGATTTAGCTCCGCTGGCAAAAAAATTGTGTGCTTATGCCGACCGCGCGGATGTCAATCTCATCATCACGACGGGCGGGACGGGTCTTGCGCCGCGCGACAACACGCCGGAAGCCACGCGCGCCGTGATTCAAAAAGAAGCGCCGGGCTTAGCCGAAGCGATGCGCATGGAGACGCTTCATAAGACGCCCTTAGCAATGGTCTCGCGCGGCGTCTGCGGCGTGCGCAGCGGCACACTGATTATCAACCTGCCCGGCTCGCCAAAAGCCGTGCGCGAAAGCTTTGCAGTCATCAAACCCGTTCTGCCGCACGCCATCGGCTTACTTACCGGATTACCGCACACGGAAGCCGAATAGCTGCCGGAACATTTTTCGTTGTCAACAATTCGTCGCTCATCATAAACTCCGGGCAGAACATTCAGCGCGCTCGCGGCAGCAAACTCACCGGCTTTCGCGTCGTGGTCTCCGCGAGGACTTAAGGTATGCTTCAACGTTTTGCTTTTACCGTGCAATACAAATTAGAATACAAGCAATTGGTGAGAGAAGATGAAAGACAGAATATCAGTTTCGCCCACAGTCCATTTCGGCAAGCCGTGTGTCGCAGGCACGCGCGTCACCGTGCAAAATATTCTCGAATTAGTCCGCGAAAGCATCTCCTTTGAGCAGATCGTTGAGGATTATTACCCGGATGTGGAAGTCGAAGACGTGCGCGCCTGCGTGCAGTATGCCATCAATGTGATTGCTGCCGAAGATATTAACGTGGCGGCATGAGGTTGCTGCTTGACCAGGACGTGTGGGCGGTTACGGCGCGCTTTCTGCGCGAAGCGGGGCACGATATTGTCACCGTCTCCAGTATCGGGCACGCACAATCGGACGACTCCGATCTGCTGGCTCTGGCTCAAGAGCAAACCGCGTCTTCGTCACACGCGACAGAGATTTCGGTGAACTTGTTTTCGTCAAACAAATGCGCGTCGGCGTCATCTATCTTCGCCTACTTCCATCCACGCAAGTTGCGGTTCACGAAGAACTGAAAAGAGTTTTGAATATCTACACGGAAGCCCAATTGCATCTGGCTTTCGTAGTTGTCGAACCTGGCCGACATCGTTTTAGAAGACTCGCGGGTGAGATGGAAGAGAGAAGTGAACTATGACAGGCCAAGCTGCTCCGATTTGCAATGAGCACCACCGACCGAAAGAGTGGCAGCCAACTATCTTTGAATATGGCGATGACGGCATCTCGATTCGCGTGCCTAACGTCTATGCCTGGGTGTGCCCGGAAGACGGGGAAGCCTCTTTCACGCCAGAGACGGTGGATGAATTGATTATTACTGTGCGCGAATTGCTGGAACCTGCTAAACGAGCGCGAGAGCGGAGGTCTGTGCTGACTGAGTATATTGTTTCGGTCGGTTGAAGAGCGGCTAACAAAAAGTTTGACAACGCTCGGAGCGCACGCTTAGTATCAAAGGCAAGTTAGAATATCGCTGACAACGCGCCGTGGCTCGAACATGCGCGCCCGAAAATAAAGATGCTCAACGCGATTTTTTTGCAGGCGACGCCGGAAGCGGCGCAGGCGGTCGGAAGTCCTATTACGGCTTATTGGCCGGTGATGATCTTTTTCGTCTTCGCGCTGATTTTTCCCGTGCTGCCGATTGTGCTTGGACGCTTTGTGCGACCAAACATTTACAGCAAGGCCAAGATGGCCCCGTATGAGTGCGGCATAGAGCCGACGACGGAAGCGCACGACCGCTTTACCGTGCGCTATTACATCGTCGCC
>JACMLC010000193.1 GCA_014379795.1 Pyrinomonadaceae bacterium | reverse complement strand
TCTGGTCTACGACGAGTTGCGCCGCATCGCGCATCGTTACATGCAGCAAGAGCGCGACGGCCACACGCTGCAAACCACCGCGCTCGTCAACGAAGCATATGTGCGTCTCGCGGGACGGCAACAGATCGAGTGGCAGAATCGCGCGCACTTTTTCGCCGTCACCGCGCAGGTCATGCGGCATGTTTTGATAGATCACGCGCGCCGCAGAAATTATGCAAAGCGCGGAGGCGAAGCGCAGCAGGTCTCGCTCGCGGATGCCGAAAACCTGATGACGCACGCACGCGCTGCCGAACTGGTCGCGCTCGACGAAGCCTTAGACGAGCTGTCACGCATTGACCCGCGCAAGAGCCAAGTGGTCGAGTTGCGCTATTTCGGCGGCCTCAGCCTCGAAGAAACGGCAGACGTTTTAGAAATCTCAATCATGACCGTCCGCCGCGACTGGCGCGCGGCCAAGGCATGGCTCTATAAAGCAGTGATAAGTGATAAGTGATAAGTGATAAGTAAGAACAAGAATTTATCTCGTTACTCATCACTTATTACTTATCACTGATTTTTATGACTCCTGAAAGATGGCGACAGGTTGAAGAGATTTTGCAGGCGGCTTTTGACCGCCCGCCGCAGGAGCGTGCCTCGTTTCTGGACGAAGCCTGCGCGGGCGATGAAGATTTGAAGCAGGAAACAACCTCGCTGATTCGCGCATACGACGAAGCAGGGGATTTTATAGAGCAGCCGGCGATGGCCTTGGACGCGCGCGTGCTGGCGGGCGCATCGCTTGATCTGAATCTGGGGCGCGCTGTCGGGCCGTATAAAATCGTCGAGCGGCTCGGCGCGGGCGGGATGGGCGAAGTTTATCTCGCGCAGGATACAAGGCTCGGGCGGCTCGTGGCTCTCAAAATTCTCCCGTCTTATTTTGTTTCGGATGAAACTCGGCTGCATCGCTTTCAGAGAGAGGCGCGGGCGGCTTCGGCCTTGAATCATCCGAACATTTTTACCATTCACGAGGTCGGAGAGTTTGAAGAAGTCCATTTCATCGCGACGGAATTTATTGACGGTCAAACCCTGCGCGAGTTGATTGCGAAAGGGGAATTGAGCCTCGCGGAAATTCTGGACATTGCCGTGCAGGTCGCTAACGCGCTCTCGGCGGCGCACGCGGCGGGCATCGTTCACCGCGACATCAAGCCCGAAAATATCATGCGGCGCGATGACCGGTTAGTGAAAATTCTGGACTTCGGCATCGCCAAGCTGACAGAGCAGACGGGGACGGAAATTTCCGGCGAAGCTCCAACTGCCATCCGTGTGCAGACGGAAACGGGCATGATTATGGGGACGGTCGGCTATATGTCGCCGGAGCAGGCGCGCGGCCTCGCGGTTGACGGGCGCACGGACATCTGGAGCTTTGGCGTCGTGCTTTATGAAATGCTCGCGCGCCGCATGCCTTTTACCGGCGCGACGCGGATGGATACGCTCGTCGCTATTCTTGAGCGCGAGCCGACGCCGCTCGCAGAGCTTTGGAAAGACGCTCCCTCTGAGTCGAAGCAGCTACAAAACATCGTCAGCAAGACCCTGCGCAAAGAGAGAAGCGAGCGGTATCAAACCGTAGCGGAACTGCTCGCGGATTTGAAGACGGTGAAGCAGGAGCACGAACTGGCCGCGATACTCGGAGGACAATCCGCGCCGGAGCAGGCACGCGCCGCTTTGGACATTCAATCACGCGAAGAGCAAACAGGCGATACTTCGTCCGCGACCGCATCATCAACTGCGCTATCTACGCCCTCGACTCCTTCTGTTGCTCATCAACTTTTTCATGTTCGTCGCGGCATCCTTGCACTGCTTGTCGTCGGGGCTTTGATAGTAGCCGCGATGACCGTTGCGCTGCTGTACAGGCGTTCCAACGCGCGACACGCCGCCAGCACGCAGGGCGTCTTACCTGCCAACCTGACGACGACAAAGCTTTATTCGCAGATGAGCGAGGCCGAGCGACTTGCTTTTATTGATCGAGAGGAACAACGCATCTCCGCCATGATGGGCGACCGCCCCGTGAAGCTCAACGAGGATGCGCTGCGCGCCATCAAGTCGCACGTAGACGATTACGCCGCGCGCACCGGAAGCATTTCCGATGCTCCCGGCGAAGAAGACCTGCGCGTTATCTACACGCGCCCTCTGCCTTACCTGCCACTGATCGCGCGCAATTTTACAGCGCGCAAAGTCCCCGTCATCATAGGCGTTTACCTGCCCATGATCGAATCGGAATACAAAACCTGTTTTGAGAACGGCAACGGCGCGAAAGGCATGTTCCAGTTTATGCCGAAGACCGCCAAGCTCTACGGCGTCGCGCACGAAGAGATGTGTGATGTTGAGAAGATGACGCCCGCCGCCGCCAATTATATTGCAGATCGCATGGCCGAGCTGGGAGACGATTCGGAGAGCATGACGCTCGTCCTCTTGAGCTACAATCGCGGCGCGCCGTGGGTGCGCGACGCCTTGCGACAGTTAAGAACCACAGACAATTATGAGAGAAATTTCTGGACTCTGCTGGCACATCGAGACAAGTTTGATGGCATATTCAACGATGAGAACGCGCGCTACGTCCCAAGATTTTTCGCCGCCGCCATCATCGGCGAAAACCCGCAGACCTTTGAGCTACAGACTGCACCGCTCTCAAGCCTGATTAGCAAACAATAAAAGCAGCGGGGGCAAGCC
>JACMLC010000192.1 GCA_014379795.1 Pyrinomonadaceae bacterium | reverse complement strand
GTAGTTGCGCAGCGTGTGCTCGCTCACGTTGCGCTCGTAACGCAGATGCTCGAAGAACTGTGCGAGTAGCTGTTCCATCTTAAAAACAGTGATGAGTGATGAGTGATGAGTGACGAGTTAAAGACAAATAGCATCTTTCTCATCATTCATTACTTTTTAGTTCATGCGCTTCGTGCAAGTCAGAGCGGGCAAGCTCTTTCAGGCTTTGCGATGCGCAGGAAATTATCAAACGCGCTTCAGAGAATTTCTTCGGAAGCGCGGCTGCGTTTCGTGTGGCGGCGCGCAAGCCCGGCGATGCCGGTCAGGATTGCGCCGACGATTAACAGGGCTGCCGGTTCGCGGCGGCTGCTCAGGTTCAGCACGCAGAGCGCGGTCAGGCTGAGCATCAATGCCAGAACTAAAGCTGCCGTGGTGGTTCTCATAATTATCTCGAATATGCCGGAGGACGCTTTTACAATGTCGCTAAGGTCTTGCGCGCTTCTTCAGCTTCGGCAAATGAAGTGCGCTTTCCGAGCGCGAGCGCGGTTTCCAGTTCTCGCCGCGCGCCAGCCTTATCGCCCTTCGCGGCGAGCGCCATTCCCAAGTGGAAACGATAAGTCGGAGACGGCGCGGCTCCTGTCCTTGCGGCTCTGGTTTCGTCGCGCCCGATGGCCTTCTGTAACTGCTCGACCGCAGCCGAATGCAAGCCCTTCTTGTAAAAGACCCAGCCGAGCGTGTCTACGAATCCGGCTTCGTCAGGATATTTCTGCACGACGCCCTGCGAGAGCTTTTGCGCTTCGTCCAGATTGCCTTTGCCGTAGGCCGCGTAAATCCATGCGAGGTTATTAGCCGCAATCGCCGTGCTCTGATCCAATGACAGAGCCTTGCGATAATTCTCAGCCGCCGCGTCATAGTTGCCGCGCGTGTCTTCCAGCATGCCGATCAGCGTATAGGCCGTGACATCATCGGGCTTGCGCTCGATGACGCGGCGATATTCGGCGATGGCTCTGTCCTGCTGGCTCGCGTTGGCAAAGAGTGCGCCAAGCGCAAAATATGCGGCCAGATAGTTCGGATTGTTATCCAGCGCGTGGCGCAGTGCGGTTTCGGCGCTCGAAGAGTTCTTTTCCGAGACGTAAATTTGAGCTTTCAGGTAATGCAGCGTTGCGAGGGCGTCTTTGTTACTTGGCTGCGAGCTGATGGCTTGATCCAACCGCGCATGCGCCTCTGCTGCGCGACTCTGCCTGACGTAGATGTTGACGAGACCATTTAGCGCATCATAGTTGACCGTGTCAATAGCCAGCCCGCGCTCATACATCTGGATGGCTTCGTCCGTCTTGCCTTCTTTCAACTCGACGCGTGCCAGATTGATGTAAGTTGCGGGAGAGTTTGGAGCCTGATCGCGCGCCATCGTCAGGTCTTGACGGGCGGCGGCAGCGTTGCCGAGTTGTAATTGAGCGAGGCCGCGCGCCGTCAGAGCTTTGGCGCGTGCGTCCGCCAGAAGCTGCGGCGAAGTCTCCATGTCAGGCGTCATCTGCGACAGCTTGCCCAGCATCTCGTTCGAGAGAGCAAGCACCGTCTTCGGGTCTTTGGCGGCAAAGTTGACCTGCATCCGCATCAGCTTGCCGGGAAGATATTCAGGATAGCGGCGGTCAAGCTCTCCGACCAGATTGCGCGCCTGCTCGACCTGCCCCGCACGCATCTTGGCTTCAGCCATGAAATAGAGACCGGAGCGCGAATCCGGCTCCTGTTTCAAGACTTCTTCGAGGTCTTTGATAGCATCTTTGTGCATGCCCATCTGAAGGCGCACACGCGCGCGTAAGATCAGGGCTTGCCGGTCGTTCTCATGCTTCTTCAAAACCATCTCGGCCTGTGCGGCGGCAGCAGCCATGTCGCCGCGCTCAAGCATGATCTCGCCCATGCGATAACGCCCGCGCAGGTAATCCGGCGACTTTGTCAGAATCTCGTTATAAATCTGGATGGCTTCGTCCAGACGATTGACGGTCGCATAGTAATCCGCCAGCACTGCGCGGCCATCCATCCGATTGCGGTCAAGCTCCGCCAGAGCTTTGTAAGACTCTTCCGCTTTTTCAAACTGTCTGGTGGCAAGATAAAAGTTGGCGAGCGCGTGGCGCGAGTCGCGGTTGTGCGGCTCGACCTCGACGGCGCGGCGCATCTCTGCTTCGGCCTCTCCGGCGCGATTCATCTGCGACAGGAATCTGCCGAACTGCGTGTGCGCCAGCGCAGAGCCTTCGTTGATCGAGAGAGCGTTGCGAAAAGTCTCTTCGGCCTTGCCCATCTCGTTGCGCGTCACGTAAAAGCGCGCGAGGCTCAGATGAGACTGGATGCGTTTCGGGTCAAGGCTGACGGCGCGATTGATTTCGGCCAAAATTTCTTCGGCGGGTTTGTTCTGCGCCGACAGCACGCTGGCTCTGAGGATGATACCTTCGATGTGATTCGGATTTTTCTGAAGCACTTCATTGGCAAGCCGCTCTGCTTCATCAATCCTCGGCGGCCTGCCGACAAGATAATAGTTGGCGAGCTTGACGCGCGCATCCAGATGGTTCTTGTCAAAGTCAATCGTGCGCTTCATCGCTTCGATGGATTCGGGAAACCTTTGCAAGCCTTCGTAGGCGAGAGCGAGTCCCCAGTAGGCGGCAGCAAAGCGTTCGTCAATCTGGATAGCATTGCGAAACTCGATGGAGGCTTCCTGATAACGGCTCTCCTTCAAATAGTTTTCGCCGCGAAGCAGATATTGCTGTTTGGCTTTTTCGGGATTCGAGCAACCGGCCAACGCCGTCAAGGCGATGAGCAGCGCACACAGGAAGGTTCTGAGACCTCTGGAAGGGATGCACTCTTTTAGATTCATCTAGGGCTGACACTCCTTCGCGGCTTACCAGCGCGAGCCTTTTGATCGGGCAAACGATCAGGCGTCACCAAGCCGCGTTCGGGATTTTCAATCTTTCACGCGTCGGGCCAGAGCAACGGGCAAGGTCGCTCTGAAGCGTGAATCAAAATATACAAGCAAGATACATTCAAGCTTGCCGGAAAAGTCCGCTTCCCTTTTCTCTCTCACGCCTATCGCAGTTTCGAGAAAGATTAATGGCTGCGTGTTACATTCCGTGTCTCAAAAAACTGTTTGTCCCTGCCCGCCCCCACTTAAAACTTATTTTAGAGGGCTTCAGAGGCAATATATGAAAACAGCCAATTCCGGCTATCTTCCTGAAAAAGCTGGAATTTCGCTTGTTTCAGCGGATTTCAAAGGGTGGCGACAGACCTTAACAGACTTTCAGTCCGGGACAAAGGCCGGGAGCGCGACGGACACACGCGCCGACAGGTCTCTGGCTAATTCGAGCGCGGCGGCATCGGAGATGGCGGTCGAGGTCATCAGGCGCACCATCGCGCCGTCCGAACGCCTGCGCCGCGCGCTGTCCATCACCGTATAAAACTTGTCCCAGTATTCGCTTGCCACAGCCCGCCCGCGTCCCTGATACCAGTAAATCAGAAGCTGGCGGTCATCTCCGTTCTGCACCACGTAGCGATTAACTTCAAACGTGCGCGAGCCGTCGGCTGAAGCGATGTTCAGTCGCTGAGGATCGTACATCGTCCAGCCTGAACCGGGCAGGCAGTTCTGCGGGCTGTGATAAGTCACGCCCGTCCGCTGCGTCGCATAGTAGCCGATATAAACCGAGACCGTCCCGCCACTAGGGAGCGCGTAAGTGCGCGACACGTAATCATCCGCGCGCAGGATGTTTTCGACTTCGGGAATAAATCGCAGGTCTTCGCCAAGCTGGCGCCAATCGCCAAGCTGCGCCGGAAATTCTTTTAAGGGACGACGCTCGACGCGCGCCTCGCCCGCGCGCTCCCACAAGTTGATGAAGACGCCGCCGAGCAGCAACACCGCCAGCAGCAGCCCGAAGCGCCATGACATAATCTCTTTGAGCTTCGTCTTCATCTTTAATCTCAATCCATGCCCTTCACCGGAATGGCTTTGACCGGAGCGGAAGATTTCTCTCTCAGTTTCGCCACCGGCTCAGCCTTCGCGGCTTTCTTCTCAGACGCCGGAGACACGGCCTCTGCTTCATGCTTTGTCCGGCGGAAAAGTCTGCCCACACGATCCAGCAGCCATCCGACCGCCAGCAGCAAGAGGAAAGCTGCGATGTAAACCACCCAGCCGGAGAAGGTATGAAAGAACCCGTCCGCGACCTTCGTGCCGTAATAATGCGCGAGCACGCCCGTCCCGCTCACGCGCAAGGCGTTGGTCACAATCGCTATCGGAATCGCAGACAATACCAGAATTGTCGAACGCCAGAAACCATAGCTCTTGAGCCAAGCGGCGAGACCGTGTTTCTTCTCTGTGCCTCTCGCTTGATCGCCATCGCCGCCGCCGCTTCGCGGGTACGTGAAATAAGCGAAGACCACAGCCAGCGTCACCAGCGTCATCAGGGAACGAATCCCGCTACAGGCTTCGACGACCTCAAGCTTTTTGGTCACGCTCGCGCCCCTAGGCATCAGCTCGATAATATTTCCCTGTCGCAGCACGGAAATATCCAGAGCGCGCATAGTCCACACGGCGCAGCGCGACGCAAAGAGCTGTAGCGGAAAAGCAATCTGGTTAAAAATGATGGTCGGAATCGGAATCGCCAGCAAGAGGAGCGAGAGCGGGACCAGCGTCAACTTCAGCAGCTTGAATCCCCAGAAATAGATGACGATGCCCGCCAGCATCAAGACCAGCGAGACGCGCTGAATGAAAAGCTCTGCTCCGGCAATTCCCGCCCACAAAAACAACAGCGCGGAAAAAACAAACGCGCCGCCCCACCACAACTCCGGGCGAGTTGCCGTGTCGCGCCGCCGCGAGATTTCCAGCCACAGGATGTAACCGATGATGAAAGGAATCAGCAGGCCGTGCGAGTAATTCTCATCCAGCCACCAGGCCTGACCGAGCTTCGCCAGCACGCTCGCGTAAAGAAAGCCGAGCGCGGCAGCAATAGCGACAGTTTTCCAGACCGCACGGATGACACTCATGTTGGTTATGGGTTCTATAGATGCTCTCGTGCGGGAAGGGGCACTTCTCCCGCACGAGAAGCTTTTGATGCGCAGGAGCGAATCGGGATCGCTCGCCTGAAAGCTTAACGCAAAACCGGCTGTAGAAACAAACGAAATCTGACCCGCAGCCGCCGAAAGCTCTAAAAGTTTAATTCGCCCGCTTTCCCTGAAAGCTCGGTTTTTATCCGCCGTAGATGAGAAGCGCGAAGGACGATTGCCTGAGTTATCGTCCTTCGCGCCGCTGTTTGACACGAGCGAAAGCCCGCGCCAATCCCTTGAATCGCTACCCTTGCGATTCTTGT
>JACMLC010000191.1 GCA_014379795.1 Pyrinomonadaceae bacterium | reverse complement strand
TTGACAGACGAAGACCTGCGCACCCTGCGCCGGATGAAGATTCGGATTGATGACGAGGGGATTTAAGAGCGTTAGATGAAGGCGGAAGGATGACAGGCATGCTATTGAGAGCTTTGCTTTCATGATGCTTCCCTGCTCGCGGCGTTTCTCTCACACCGGGCGGCGCGCAAATTTCAGTCGCTTTTGCTTTAGCTGCAATTGATATGTTATCTTGTCCAGCTTTTCACACACCGGTTTTTTCGCCTTTACAGGCCGACTTTTAAGAGGAGTCAAAAGATAAAGTATGGCTATGCCTAATGGAAATTCGAGCGCGGGGGACGGGCATCCCGGTCGCGTCGTGCAGATCATCGGCCCCGTCGTGGACGTGGAATTTGAAGAGAATTATTTGCCGCCGATTTATCAGGCGCTGCGCATCACTTCGGAAGGCTTTGACGTACCGACCGAGATTAACGTCGTCTGCGAAGTGCAGCAGCATTTGGGCGAAGGCCGCGTGCGCGCCGTTTCGATGCTGCCGACCGACGGCATGGTGCGCGGGATGCGCGCCATAGACACTGGCGGCCCCATCACAGTGCCCGTCGGCGAAGGCACTTTGGGACGCGTGATGAACGTTATCGGCGAGCCTGTGGACGAGCTAGGCCCTGTGCCCTTTGCCACGCGTTACCCGATTCACCGTCACGCCCCGACCTTTGACGAGCAGGCCACAGAGCTTGAGATGTTCGAGACCGGCATCAAGGTCATTGACCTGATTCAGCCCTTCGTGCGCGGCGGCAAGATCGGATTATTCGGCGGCGCGGGTGTCGGCAAGACGGTCATCGTCATGGAGCTGATTAACAACATCGCCAAAGCGCGCTCGGGCTTTTCGGTTTTCGCGGGCGTCGGCGAGAGAACGCGCGAGGGCAACGACCTCCTGCGCGAGATGGTTGAATCTAAAGTCATCAACTTTGGAAAGTCTTTCTACGATCATTTGGAAGAGACCGGCGAGTTCGATATGACCAAGGTGGACATGAAGGCCATCGGGGAATCAAAGGTCGCGCTCATCTACGGCCAGATGACAGAGCCGCCGGGAGCGCGCCTGCGCGTCGCGCTGTCCGGTCTCACGGTCGCAGAATATTTCCGCGATCAGGGGATGGACGTGCTGCTCTTTATTGATAACATCTTCCGCTTTACTCAGGCCGGTTCGGAAGTGTCTGCGCTTTTGGGGCGCATGCCGTCTGCCGTTGGATACCAGCCGAACTTAGCGACGGAGATGGGCGAGATGCAGGAGCGCATCACTTCGACCAAGACGGGCGCGATCACTTCGATTCAAGCCGTCTATGTTCCAGCGGACGATTACACAGACCCTGCTCCGGCGACGACCTTTGCGCACCTTGACGCCGTCACGGCTCTCTCGCGCCAGATCGTCGAACTCGGAATTTATCCGGCGGTAGACCCGCTCTCGTCTTCATCGAAAATTCTAGACCCGCGCATCGTCGGCGAAGACCACTACAACACGGCGCAGGTTGTGAAGCGCATTCTGCAACGCTACAAAGACTTGCAGGACATCATTGCCATTCTCGGCATAGACGAGTTGTCGGACGAAGACAAGCAGGTCGTGGCGCGCGCGCGTAAGGTGCAGAGATTCTTCTCGCAGCCTTTCTTCGTCGCTCAACAGTTCACCGGCCTCGAAGGCAAATACGTCAAGCTCGAAGATACCATCAAAGGCTTCAAGGAGATCGTTGAAGGCAAGCATGATGACCTGCCCGAACAAGCCTTCTACATGGTCGGCACGATTGAAGAGGCCATCGAGAAAGGCAAGACAATCGCCGCGCAAGGATGAGAAAGGAATAGGGTGTAGGATGTAGGGTGTAAGGGTGTAGTTAAATTCAAGATTTGTTTTAACTACACCCTACACCCTACATCCTACACCCTCGCTCTTATGGCTGAACAAATCACACTCGAAGTCGTCACACCTGAGCGGCGCGTGCTGGCAGAGACGGTGGACGCAGTTTATCTTCCGAGCATGAGCGGCGAGCTGGGCATCTTGCCCGGCCACACTCCGCTGATCTCGCAGCTTCAGACGGGCGTGCTCTCTTACACCAAGGGCGGCGCGACGACCCGGCTGCATGTCTCAGGCGGCTTTGTCGAAGTCAACGAGGATCGCGTCAGCGTGCTGGCCGAAGTGGCAGAGCATCCCGAAGAAATTGACGCGGCGCGTGCACGCCTTGCACGCGACGAGGCTGAGAAAACCCTCAGCGCATGGAGCGGGTCGGAAGAAGATTTTGAAGTCGAGCGCGCCCGCCTCGAACGCTCTCTGGCACGCCTACAGCTTGCCTCTCCATCAAGTTCAGACAGGTAAGCCCTACAGGACAACCGTAAAATCTAAAAGCCAATGATGAAGCCCGGTTTTGAGCCTTCATCATTGGCTTTTTTGTGGATAAATTGCCTGTTTCACACTTGAAACATTCTGCCAAAGACGGTATAATACGCTCCTCTTGAAAGCTTGATTTTCTTCTTTGAGCAGAGGGTTTATTTGATGTCACAGTCTATTGCAGAAATCGAGATGGCGGACGCGCCGCGACCCATTTCCGGCGAGGCGATGCCGGAAGATGTGCAGTCAGAGCCGAGCCTTCGCCCGCGCCGTCTGGAAGAATACATAGGCCAGACGAAGGTCACGAGCAACTTAAAAATCTTCCTCAAGGCCGCGCGTGCGCGACATGAGGCGCTCGACCATGTGCTGTTTTTCGGCCCGCCGGGACTGGGGAAAACCACGCTCGCCAACATCATCGCGGCTGAGATGAACGCGCCGCTAAAGAGCGTCAGCGCGCCTGCGATTGAGCGCGGCGGCGACCTCGCGGCCATTCTCACAAACTTGCAGGAGGGTGAAGTCCTCTTCATAGACGAGATTCATCGCCTGCGCCCGCAGATCGAAGAAGTTCTCTATCCCGCGATGGAGGATTACCAGCTTGATGTGATGATCGGGCAAGGAACGGCAGCGCGCTCGATTAAATTGGAGTTGCCGAAATTCACGCTCGTCGGAGCGACGACGCGCGCAGGGCTTATCACAGCCCCTTTGCGCGGTCGCTTCGGCATCGTTCAGCATTTGGATTTTTACTCGCAGAAAGATTTGGAGATTATCATTCATCGCTCCGCAGAAATCTTGGGCGTCGAGATCGAAGCGACGGGAACGCGTGAGCTGGCGCGGCGCGCACGCGGAACACCGCGCATCGCCAATCGCCTGCTGCGCCGCGTCCGTGATTACGCGGAAGTCTTGAGCGACGGGCGCATCACGCAAGCCCTCTCGCGCCGCGCACTGGATTTGATGGAGGTTGACCGTTTCGGCCTTGACGAAGTTGACCGCAAGCTCTTGAGCGCGATCATCGAAAAGTTTGACGGTGGCCCCGTCGGCGTCGGAACCATCGCTGCTTCGATTAGCGAAGAGCGCGAATCCATCGAAGAGATGATCGAGCCGTACCTGATACAGATAGGCTTTCTCAACCGCACGCCCCGCGGGCGCGTCATCACGCGCGCAGCTTACAAGCATCTGGGCTTTGCGATGCCCAATGCTGAGCGCGACGCACTGGCAAGTTAAGCAAACAAGATGAGCTTGAGTTTCGGTCGCTGTTAAGCTGGCCGGAAACGACTGAGAGCGATTTTAGCAGGAGCGGATCGGGAGCCGCGATTGCCGAAGTCGCTCTTAGTGTTTAAGAGCAAGGATGAAGGCGGAAGGATGAAGTATGAAGGAGATGCTATTGAAGATGAATAGCTGCGGCGGAAGCTGAACCGCTCAGGCTTGAATAGCATGCCTTTCATCCTTCCGCCTTCATCCTTCCGCCTTCATCCTTCATCCTTGTCTTTCAATCGCTTCGCGCATCTCGCGGACGGCATCTGCCAGACCGATGAAGATTGAGCGTGAGACGATGTTGTGGCCGATGTTGAACTCTTGAATTTCTGCGATGGCGGCGACTGCGCCGACGTTGCGATAGGTCAGGCCATGCCCTGCTGCGACATGCAGGCCGTATTGTTTGGCGAGGGTGGCGGCTTCTCTGAGACGCCTCAATTCCTGTGCGGCGCGCATTGCGCCTTCCGTATGATTGGCGCGTGCGCCGAGCGTGGCATCCGCATATTCGGCAGTGCATAACTCGACCTGTTGCGCGCCCGCTTCGTGTGCGGCTTCGATTTGCTGCGGGTCAGGGTCTATGAAGAGGCTTGAGATAATATTGGCCTCGCGAAAGCGGCTGACGGCGGCGCGCACGACCGAGAGATTGGAGCGCACATCAAGACCGCCTTCGGTTGTAATCTCGTCGGGATTCTCAGCCACCAGCGTGACTGCGTCGGGCAGAGTGTCGAGCGCGATTTTCAGCATCTCTTCGGTCGCAGCCATCTCTACATTCAGGTATGTCGTGACGACCTGCCTGAGCGCGTGAAGATCGTTGTCTATAATGTGGCGGCGGTCGCCGCGCAGGTGTATGGTGATGCCGTCGGCTCCGGCCTGCTCGCACATCATCGCCGCCGCGACGACGCTCGGCTCAGGCGCACGCCGCGCCTGCCTGACAGTCGCAACGTGGTCTATGTTGACATTCAATCTCGCGCTCATCAATTACCTCTCAAGAACAGTGATGAGTGATAAGTGATAAGTGATGAGATAAAACAAAAGCTTTTTCTTATCACTCATCACTTATCACTTATCACTGCTTTTAAGCTCCCTGCGTCGCGTTCGCTAAATCCGGTGGGGCATCGCTGTGAGGCTCACTCGCGGATTGTTCTTTGGCCGCCTGTGTGCGCGCTGCTTTGATGGCCTTATCATAGACGCCGCGCCGCAGTTGATTTCTGATAGTGCGAACTTCATTGAACATGCGCAGGCTGTCGCGCATCACTTCCACTTTGCTGCCTTCGTTGTGATCCCAGCGGACGGGGATTTCGCGTAAGCGCAGGCCAGCCGTGTACGCGACGTAGAGCAATTCCACGTCAAAGCCAAAACGTTCGATGGTCGCGGCGTCGATAATCGGCCTGCACACGCTCAGGCGAAAAGCTTTAAAGCCGCATTGCGTGTCCCAGAACGGCAATCCAGTGGCAAAGCGCACGAGGAGATTAAAGACGCGGCCTCCCTGCTCGCGCCGCCATGGTTGATGCACGCCGATCAGGCTGCGGTCGAGTGCGCGCGAGCCGAAGGTGACATCGGCCTCGCCACGCTCGATTGGCTCAACAAGCTTGGGCGT
>JACMLC010000190.1 GCA_014379795.1 Pyrinomonadaceae bacterium | reverse complement strand
GGTACTTGCAGCAATCAACTGCCGGATTCTCAGGGCAGGGATGGGGCAGCCCGGGTGATGCTTTCGTCCCCGGAGACTACGACGGCGACCTGAAGTGGGACCTTGCCGTGTGGCGTGCGGGATCGCCCGCCAACTTCTATATCTTGAACAGCCTGACCAATACGCTTCGGGTCGAAGCTTTCGGGACCAGCGGGGATTCTCCGCTCACCTCGCAAGACTTTGATGGAGACGGCAAGTGCGACCCGGCTGTGACGCGCAATACGGGCGGCAGTGTCACTTGGTACATCCTGCGCAGCTCGCTCGGATTTACAGGCGTGACGTTTGGCAACGCCAGCACAGACGCGAGGATTCGTGGCGACTTTGATGGCGATGGCAAGGCTGATATCGCAGTCTATCGTAATAGCAGTGGCAGCCCGGCCAACACCTTCTTTGTGCTGCGAAGCTCGGACGGCGCTATGCAGTCCGCAGCCTTTGGCATCTCTAACACCGATTACCTCATCCCGGCGGACTTTGACGGTGACGGCAAGACGGATTACGCAGTCTGGCGCGGTGTCGGAGCCGGGACTAACGGAACCTGGTACTGGCTGCGCAGCTCAGATGGCGTATTTCAGGCTAACACGTTCGGCACCGGCAACCTGGACTTACCAGTACCGGGAGACTATGACGGCGACGGCAGGACGGATCAGGCCGTGTGGCGTCCGGGTTCGCCCTCCACTTTCTATGTGAACCGCAGTACGGCTGGCTTCACCGCGCTGCCGTTCGGGACGACGGGCGACACGCCGCCGGCGTTTAGCTTGCAAGCTCGTTAAGACGACATAAAATGGGAGCGGTTCAGGTTCTTCGCCATCAAAGCGAAAGAAGCCCGAACCGCTCCCATCTTTATCAGCCCGAATCGTAATAAATCTTCAGCTCTCTTTGCGGTCTGTCAGATAAGCCGTCAAACTTTTTCGCTCCTGCTCGCTGATCTCCGTAATCCGCACGCCGACTAAATATCCGATTCTTGTCTCGCCCTCTTCCAGACGCTCGTAACGCACTGCGACGCAGCGCATGCGCAGCGTTTCGCTGTGCGGCAGCTCAAGCTGAATCAGCAGCGTGTGGCCTTCGCCTGTTAAGTATCGCTCGCCGATGCGAATCGCGGGCAGCACCAAGCCCAGCCCGCTCGCGCTCACATCGCGCGTGTAGCCCTCAAGCGTCGCCGCGCGCCGCGCGCCGCTCACACCGTTTCTGCCGTCAACCAGCGAGACTGTGCAACGCAGACGCGTCTCTCGGCGCGGCGCGCTCCGGCGGTCGCCCACCAGATGGCGCAGGCGTGCGGCAATAAAACGCATGACTTCCGGCATCGCTAGATTGATACCTCGCTTGGCAGCGCTTGATTAAAACAAGCGTTCTGACTGTCTGGGCAAACGGGAGAGACTAAAGAGGAATTCACTGAGGGGCAAATTGATTATAGCCGTTTTTACTTAATTGCAAACAACAAATTCAAAATCAGGGTATAGGGGGAAGGGTGTAGGGTTTAGTTCAAGACATTGCTTTATCTACACCCCACACCCTATCCCCTACACCCTTTCTCTTTACGGTACGGTTAAGTCCATCTGCTTACGTTGTGCGGGCAGGAGCGTGACGCGCAGTGCGCCTGCGGCGCGTGATTGAATCCATGCTTCGTTGACGGCGCGCGGGTTGTCTGCGCCGCCCAGAAAGATAATCAGATATTCTCCGGGCGCGCCGCTGACGCTGTAGCTGCCGTTGCCCTCCGAGTTCCCGAACAGATAAGAAATACGCGTGCGCCACTTGTTCGGGTCTGCCGGAATGAGTGCGAACTGCACGCCGCTGACCGGCGTGTTGTTGGCAGAGAGCGTGCGCCCCGAAAGCGTCGCCGCATCCGGCGAGAGCACGATTCTCACGTTGTTGATATTCGCGCTCTCAGGAACGACGAGCGGGTTTTGCATCAAGTCCGTGCCACCCGCGTTCATCGCTTTGACATAATATTTGTCTCCGGGCGCGACAAAGACATTCGGATAAAATGCTCCTGACGGCAGGCCGTCAATCGTAAAGCGCCCGTCGGGCTGCACGTTCTGCTGAGTCCCGTCGGTCAAGCGCTCGCCGCTCACGCTTTCCAGCATAAAGTAGGTCTCTGTCTGCGGCAGCGGGCGACCGCCTTCGACCGTGACCACGCCGGAGACAATCGCGCCCTCTGAGAGCGTGATCGTCAAATCCGTGATGTCGCTACCGTTGATGGTCACGTCCTGTACTTTGCGCGTGAACTTGCGCTTGGGCGTCCCGGTCGGCGCAGGCGTCGCCGCAGGCTCAGGCTCCTCTTCTCCGTCTCCCTCTTCTTCGCTCGATATGTCCATCTCTTCGCCCGCGTATGGCGGCTCGACCGTGATGGTGTAAGAGCCGTCGGGGATTTCGTTTATCGTAAAGCGGCCTTGCTCGTCCGTAGCCGTGTTTGGCCCCGCCGCGAAAGGAAAAGGAGAGCTGGTAGAAGCGCCGTCTTTACTGGCGACGGTGAGCCTTGCAAATTTCAGAGGGCTGCGGTCATGCCGCGCGACGACCGTGCCGGAAAGCGTGCGCAGGCCGCGGTCAAGTAAAGAGATGTTGACCTCGTTGGATTCCTGCCCCGCATCAACCTGAATCGCTGTCGCATCGCCGGATTTAGTCGTGCCTTGGTAATAGGTGACGACCAGAGAGCCTGCGCCGAACATTTGCCCCATGCCCATATAATCATCACGCGCGCTGGCCTCGCCCGTGTGGTCAATCGTTTCCGACGCGCTCAGGATGTACTCGCCGGGGGGCAAGCCCGCGATGCGATACATGCCGCGATCATCGGTCTGAATCCCTAACAGCGCGCTCGGGTTCATGTTGGTGATAAAGCGTACAACCTTGCCGTCTTTCTTGCGCATGATGTTGACGCGCACGTTAATAGCAGGGTCTCCGTCCGCGTAAGTCACACGCCCGCTGACCGCGCCGCCGCGACGTGCGCGCACTTTCACGTTGACGGTATTCGTGCCGTTCACAACCACTTCGTCAAAGTTCTTTCTAATCTCTTCGAGATTAATCTTCTCTGCGGCGGCGTCTTCCAGATCAATAAAGCTGACGGGCGTGATGATGCCTGCGGCGTCAACCATCACCACGTAGCTGCCTGCGGGCACATCCTTAAACTGAAACTCGCCGGAGCCGTTCGTCATCCCCGTGCGCTGCGTCCCGCGACTGCTCATGTCCAGCAGCATCACCCGCGCGCGGCGCACAGGCCGGTTCGTGTCGTCGTACACGGCGCGCCCACGCACGACGGATTTAGCGACGGGCGCATCCTGCGCTGCACGCGCGACGGCGTTCTCTGCTTTAATAGTTAGCTCCGCCTCCTGCGCCTGCGCGCTTGATAAGAAGCAAGCTATTAAAAGGCAGGCGGCGCAAAAAGGAAGAAGTTTGTTTAAATATTTCATGTGAGACGATTCCGTGACCGGCGCGCTCTCCGGCTGGAGCGCGTGCGGGGGAAGTTTATCATGCCCTGCTTACTTTTTTTCGGGCAGGAGCGGCTTGCCGCCCATGTCTTTTCGTTGCAGAGTCCCTGTCTGGTCAAGATAGTATGAGAGCTTGCCCGTGCGCCCGTACTGCGCAGGCTCTGCGCCCACACCATAAGTCTTCTTATCGCTGCCGAGCGTCAGGTGAAAACGATAGCCGGTTGAAGCAGTCGTCCCGATGTCTTGCGGAAGCAAGCCTGCTTTAACAAGCGTCGGGATGTCTGCAAAAAGGCCGTTGTGCTGCGAGCTATGCACGACCTGCGCTTTGATGATGCGTTCCATCATCACCTTGACTTCCTCATGATGAGCCTGAATGCGCACCTCATAGAAGAACTCTTTGCCCGCGCTCTTGACGGCCTTTTCGTCCTCTGCGCTGCCGACAATCCACGCGCCGCCTGAGCGAATCAAATCAACTTTCGAGGTCTGCATGTCTCCGTTGTCGTCCGGCACGCGGACGAAAACCGTGGCCTTCTCGCCGCTGATTTGCTCTCCCGTGATTTCGATCTTGTCTGCGCCGAGCGCCATCGCCTCAAAATCCGGGCGCAGCTCATCAAACTCCTGCTGGGTCAAGCCTTCGATGGCGGGCTTGTAAATGCTTATCCCCAACGCCTCGCGAAACCTCTTTTCAAAAAGACCCTTGTAGAATTCGCGCACCGTCTCAGACGGCGTGCGCGCCGGATTGGTTTGCGCCAATGCGCTCGCGCTCGAACTGATAAGCAGCAGCACGGAGACGAAAATGGAAGCGAGACGCCCTCTGTGAAACTTTAGTTTGTACATCTAATAGCCTGTCCTCTTTTTGGGTAAATATTAAGGCACGCCGTCTTGCCTGTGGCGTGCCGCTTATCATAGAGGATTGAAGAACGAAAATCGTTGCCGGTCAAGCGAAATTTTGAAGGGTGAATAATAAATGAAATTTCGCATCCATTTGCTTATTCACCCTTCACGCCTCTTCTTACCTTCCCGCCTTTCGTGATTTGTCTGCGAGCAGCAACTCGCGCCCGACCAAGTAAAGCAGCACGGTCAGCAGGATAAACGGAATCAGAGAGAGCAGATCAGCATTCGCTCCCGCATAGAAAGGATTATGCGCCTTTGCCCATTCCTCAATGCTTCTGGTTCTTTCCGTCAAAACTCCTGCCATGAAGGCGATGACGATTCCGGCAATCGCGCCGCCCGCGATGTAGCCCGAAGCCATCAAAACGCCCGGACTCTTATCGCCCTCTGCGACCAATTCTTCTTCCGACAAATTCCTGTGCGCCAGTTTCTTGCGCAGGTTGCGATCAACCAGATGGCGCACAAGGCCGCCGACGAAAATCGGGGCGGAAGAAGAGAGCGGCAGGTAGACGCCGACCGCGAATGCGAGCGAAGGAATCCCTGACATCTCAAGCACAATGGCGATCATTACCCCGAGCAGCACCAAGCCCCAGGGCAGCTTTCGATCCAACACGCCTTTGATAATGTACGACATGAGCGTCGCCTTCGGCGCGTCGAACTTGGTGACTTC
>JACMLC010000189.1 GCA_014379795.1 Pyrinomonadaceae bacterium | reverse complement strand
TTCTGAGCAGTCGATTTCCTGCCTTGCTGATTGCTCCGTAATGACGTTTCTCACCCGATGAATGACGTGGTTCAATTTATCCATACACGAAACTCTCTGTAAAATGAGAGTATGTGGAGAAAATACGATGATGAATTCAAACAAAATGCCGTCAAAAAAGTAATTAACGGGCAATCGGTGGTTTCGGTGACACAGGAATTAGGGGTTAATGAAAGTCTGATTCACAAGTGGAAACGCGCGGCGCTTGAGAAAGGTGACGGAAGGCTTTCGGGTGCTGAGTTAAGTCGAGAAGTGGAATTGAAAAAACTGATTCGGGAACTGGAGAGTGAAGGGAGGAAATCTTAAAAAAGGCGGCACTCATCTTCGGCAGGGGAAGTTAGAGCGATACTGGTTCATTGAAAATCAAAAATCCTTTTATCCGATTAAAGCCTTGTGTCGGGTGATGAAGGTTCAGCGTTCGGCTTATTACGCTTATGCCAGCCGCCGGACTTACCGGAAGAGCGCATGGCAGAAGGAGCGCACCGCGCAGGTCAAGGAATGTTTTCAAATTAATCGCCGCCGCTACGGTTCACGGCGGATCGCGGCGAGTTTGAAAATCGGACGCACCGCCGTCCAAAAGGTGATGCGGCGGGAGAATTTAAAGGCGATCCAGCCGAAGAGTTTCAAGCCGCAGACGACTGACTCCCGGCACGGTTTGGCGGTTTGCGCCAACCTTTTGCAGGATGGCACAAATGCGCCGAGGGCGAGAGGCGAAGTGTTCGTCGGCGACATCACTTATCTGCGGTTGCAGGACGGTAAGTTTTGCTATTTGGCGTGCCTTCAGGATAAATTTACCCGAAGGATTGTCGGTTGGAAAGTTTCGTCAAATATGACGGTGCAGTTTATCATTGACGTTTTTGCTCAGGCGAGGCAACGCGGTTTGATAGGGCGGAAGGCGATTATTCACACGAATCAGGGCAGCCAATACGCGGTGCTCCAATATCGAAGATTACTTTATATCGGTTTCCGCCAATCAATGAGCTGCAAGAGAAACTGCCTTTGATAACGCGAAAGCCGAGAGTTTCTTTTCGCGGTTCAAGGCAGAATTAGTAGAAAACGGCATCTTTGAATCAGTTGAAGATGCCCACTCGGAAGTCTTCAGTTACATCGAAGGCTATTACAATCGAATCAGACTGCATTCGGGTTTGAATTACCAAAGCCCGATGCAGTTTGAAAAGCAGTTAGCAATTAGAAATACACAAATGAGGAGGCACAGCGAGAGTTTTGTGTCCTGAATAACTTGACCGTCTCAATGTTTGACCTTGCGGTCTGCCAGACGGAACTGAAATCAGGACAGGTCGAAGCGGTCTAGATTCATCATCTTTGTCCACGCCGCCACAAAGTCCTGCACGAACTTCTCTTGAGAATCATCAAATGCGTAAACTTCAGCTAAGGCTCGAAGCTCTGAGTTTGAGCCGAAAACGAGATCGGCACGGGTGCCGGTCCACTTGGGTTCGCCGGTCTCACGATCACGACCCTCAAATTCATCCTCGTTCTCCGAAGTCGCCTTCCATGTGGTGCCAAAATCAAGCAGATTGACGAAAAAGTCGTTGGTGAGCGTCTCTGGACGATCAGTGAAAACGCCGTGTTGTGACTGAGCGAAGTTGGCGTTAAGAACACGCATGCCGCCGACAAGAACCGTCATCTCAGGCGCGGTCAACGTCAACTGTTGCGCTTTATCAACCAGCATTTCCTCTGCCGCCGTAGTGTGATGGCTCCTCTTGTAGTTGCGGAACCCGTCAGCTTGTGGCTCAAGATACCTAAATGAATCCACTTCGGTTTGCTCTTGCGACGCATCGGCGCGTCCCGGAGCGAATGGAACCGTCACATCATGACCGGCATCTTTAGCTGCCTTCTCGATGCCTGCGCATCCGCCGAGAACAATCAGGTCGGCGATCGAAACCATCTTATCGCCGGAAAAAATCAAACCGGACTGAGCACTGTTGAACTCTTTTTGGATGCCTTCAAGCGTTGCTAGCACCGTTCCGAGTTGGAACGGGTTGTTGACCTGCCAATTCCTCTGCGGTTCGAGGCGAATTCGTGCGCCATTCGCGCCACCGCGTTTATCGCCACCACGGAACGTTGATGCTGACGCCCAGGCAGTAGATACGAGTTGCGATACGGAAAGTCCTGAATCAAGTATTGTCGCCTTCAGTGCGGCGATGTCCTGATCGTCAATCAGTTCATGCGTAACGGACGGGACAGGATCTTGCCAGATCAGCTCTTCCTCCGGTACCTCCGGTCCCAGATAACGCGCTCGCGGACCCATGTCGCGGTGCGTCAGCTTGAACCATGCCCGGGCAAATGCGTCCGCGAACTCGTCGGGATTCTCAAGAAAGCGTCTAGAGATCTTTTCGTACGCCGGGTCTAAACGCAGCGACAAGTCTGTGGTCAACATAGTCGGCAGGTGTTTTTTGGACGGATCGTGTGCATCCGGTATGTTCGCCTCGACATCTTTAGCAACCCACTGTTGGGCGCCGCCCGGGCTTTTTGTGAGTTCCCATTCGAAACCGAACAGGTTCTCGAAGTAGTTGTTGCCCCATTTCGTCGGCGTGCTGGTCCAGGTTACTTCGAGACCGCTTGTGATTGTATCGGCGCCCTTGCCCGTGCCGAAGCTGTTATGCCAGCCAAAACCCTGTGCGGCGAGGCTGGCGGCTTCCGGCTCGACATCCACATGCGAAGATTCGGCTGCACCGTGTGTCTTGCCGAAGGTATGTCCGCCGGCGATCAGCGCGAC
>JACMLC010000188.1 GCA_014379795.1 Pyrinomonadaceae bacterium | reverse complement strand
GTCCCGAACCGTCTGAAAAATCTGCATCTCTTCGTCAAAAAATACATCCTGCGCACGCTCGGCCTCAGCCAAGCCTCCGGCTTCACGGACGGCGCGGACAAACTTTTTCAAGGCGGCGTGACCCCGCGCTTCCTGCCTTACCTCGGCATGGGCACGGATGCCGCGGACGGCCAGATGAAACTCTCCGGCGGCAACATAGACATCAAGTGGAACAGCCGCCGCAGCCGCCAGATGTTCAAAGAGATGGAACGCGGCCTCAAAGAACTGAGCGACGGCATTGGAGGCAAGTACAAAACCAGCCTCCTCTGGGGCTGGCCGCTTCGCAAACTTCTAACCGCGCACCCCCTCGGCGGCTCCGTCATGTCTGATGACAAAGACCAGGGCGTCGTCAACGAATTCGGCGAAGTCTGGAACTACCCGAACCTCTACGTCTCCGACGGCTCCATCATCCCGACCGCGCTTTCAGTTAATCCATCCGCGACCATCAGTGCACTGTCAGAGCGAATCGCAGATCACATTATTAACTCTCAAGTTTGATATGAGCAGGCCAAAGCGATTAAAACGGAATATGCGTAAATCAATAGGTCGCAACTCTGATTTAAAAGCGAAGAAGTCACATGAGTTTTTCATTAACTGAGATTTCCGAATGAAGCTTCAAGGAGAGCATATGGAACACCCGGACTATGACTACCTCCATAGATTTATTCACGAGCAAAAAGAGTGGAAAGATACTGAGCCGCTCTCGCATGGTGATACTTGCTTGTACTATCTTAAATATCGTTCACACAATGCGCGCTATCTACTTGGATATGATTCATATAGATGCGAGGAGCACGATGAAGATTTCGGTGCCGAACTCGTCGAAGATCAACCGAGCGATGAGAAGATTAAAGAGAATAATCTGTTTCGCTACCCTATGGTTCGTGAGTGCTCACCTAGTGGCACGCTTCGTCGCCATAAGCGGCTCACGATTCTGCTGCACGGCTTGAACGAAAGGAGTTTCGGCAAGTACCTCCCGTGGGCGTATCACATCTGGGATCGCACGCGTGAGCCAGTCGCGCTTTTCCCTCTCACCTTCAGCATTAATCGTGTGCCTCTTGAGGAGAATGGTGATCCTACTTGGGGGAGGCAGATGCGGAAAAGCTATGAAGGGCGAAAACATATTGAAAACGCACATCTCTTCAACGCCACTATCAGCGAACGACTTAACCCGCACCCAGAAAGGTTCTTCTGGGGAGCAGCGCAGTCCTATTGGGACATCGTTGATCTCGTGCGTCAAATTCGCGACAACAAGCATCCGCACTTCGATCCGAATGCAAGGGTGGATTTTCTCGGCTACTCATCGGGTGGATACCTTGCGCTTACGCTCCTCTTAGATAAGAGCCACGAACTGTTATTCGGAGAAAGCCGCGCATGTCTCTTTGCTTCTTGTGTAGAAATGCAAGACCTCCGACCCTCATCACCTTACGTCGTTGACCACAATACGGAAGATGCTTTGAGGCAAATCTTCGTTGATAACTTTCATAGATCTCCTGACGAACACAGGAAGCATATGTCTGTTGAAGAAAAAGAGTACGTGCTTAATGACCGTATGAGGCACTGGCTCGAACATCATCCGGAGGGGAAATGGATGCGCAGTTTCTGCGGACGCTTACCGGAACTTAAGGCAGATCGTGAGAAAAGGGAGGCGCGCTTGAGTGAAATCGCTCCACGCTTGCTTGGTATTGCGAATGTAAACGATAGAGTTATGCCTTACGGCGCAATGCTCAACACCCTTCAAGGTACGCGTCGTAACACTGGCGTCACGGTTAAAGAGCTTGATTTAGGTATTCACGAACACCCGTTTTCCTGCCCGGACTATAAAGATAAAAGGCTAGATCGCTGCGTTATCAAATCCTATATCAACAAAGAGCTTTATGATGACCAGTTTGATCAATTTATTAAGTGGATAGTTAAGCACTTGAAGGAGTAGCTATAAGTATAATCCAATCTTACATCGTCATCTTCTCCGGTCTGCTAGAATGCTGCTCGCTCGCGGCAGATTAATTCCGGCTCTCGGTGCTTCTCTTTCAATCATGCGGAACATTTTTGCGGGTTGTGGTGTCTGACATCATTCGAGCAGTTTGCTTTGACTCCTTGAATGAAACGAGCGCCAGCCGATGAACCTTGCGAAGTCGCTAAGCCCGAAGCGATTTTTCCAGAAGTTCCCGCCTGTGCTTTTCTTAATCTTGATCGCGGCTTTCGCGCTGCTGTGGAAATTGGGCGCGGGTAGTTTGGCGGCTTGGGATGAAGCCATCTATGCGCAGGTTTCTAAAGAGATAGCGTTGGGTGAAGGTTGGCTGACGCTGCATTGGGAATTTGCGCCGTGGTTTGAGAAGCCGCCTTTGCTGATGTGGATGACGGCGATTCTTTATCGCGTGTTTGGCGTCAGTGAGTTTTGGGCGCGTGTACCTTCCGCGCTCTCAGGCGTTGCGCTGGTCGGGGTCACGTATTTAACAGGCAAGCTCGCGTATGGCAAAAGGGTGGGTCTGTTGGCGGCGGTGGTTTTATTAACGTGCTATCACTTTCTGTCGTTCTCTCGATTCGGGACGATGGAAGTGATGCTGACGCTGTTTACGTATCTGGCTCTCTATGCCTACTTGCGCGTGTGGGAGGGGAATCAGAAGTGGTGGTATGTGGTTTGGTCTGCGTGCGCGCTGGCGTTGATGGTCAAAGGGGCTGGCGGCATGATCGCGCCCGCCGCGATTGTCTTGGCATTGATATTCGATAAACGCTTTAAGGCCGCGATGCGGTCAAGACATTTTTGGCAGGGCTGCTTGCTGGCTCTACTGATAGCCGCACCATGGCACGTTCTGATGTACGCGTTGTACGGGCGTGCTTTCATAGACGAGTACATCGGCTATCACGTCATCGCCCGCTCAACCTCAACCATCGAAGGAAATGCTTCCGGCTATTTTTATTTTGTAGGGAAATTAGTGGATGGATTTTTCCCGTGGTGTTTGCTCGTGCCGTTTGCAGTCTTCTCAGACATCAGGAAGAAACTTAAAGGTCAAACACGCTCATGGGTTCTTTTGATTCTGAGCGCGTTGGTGTTTGGGCTATACACAGTAATTCCAACAAGGCGTCCGTGGTATATCGTTCCGATGTATCCGGCTTTAGCCATCCTCATCGCGGCTCTTGTCGTCAGCCTTTATCAAGCTTATCAATCACGCCCCGTTTACAGGCGCACGATAGCGATTGCGTCTGTCATTTTAATTATCGTTGGCGGCTTGTACAGTTTCGTTTCGCTCTACCTCAATCACAAACCGGAAGAGCCTGTTGCCAGACTGGCTCGTCTTGCCCAAAGCGCGAATTCTAATGATAGAGACCCGCTTGTATTGTTCTCTGAAACCGAATATTTTTACGCGCAAGTTCCTCTGTTCTACAGCAACCGTCCAGTGCGGCAAACCTACGCCTCATCCGCGCCAGCCAGTGAAGATGCCAAGCGATACGTCAGCTACGAGAAACTTGCGGATGTCATAGAAGATTCAGAGGAGCGGATAATTTTGCACAGAGATGATGTTCAGCGTCTTGCGGCGAGCTATGATATTCGCGTCTTAGCTGAAGCCGATTCATTAGTCTATGCCATGATTAAGCGCAAACCCTAAAGCAGCCCTGTTAGCTAATACCAAAGAATCGTTTGACGGCGGCGAGCATCCCTTCGGATTTGGCTTTAGAGGTCGCTGGCATTGAGTGGCTGGCAGTAATCTTAAATCAGAGATAGACTTGCCTTGTGGAGGCGATTGAGATGGGCGCAACTAAAGAACAGTTTGTTGTGGATGAAAGCGGAAACCGGACGGCAAGGCGGAGGAAGTTATGACAGATGAAGAAATCCTGCGCGCAATCAACGCTCTGCCGCTCGAAGCGCAACGCGAGATTGAAGACTTCATCTCCTTTCTGCGAGAGCGTTACAAAAGCTCACAGCCAAAAGACGCTCCGGATTCTGATTTAGAAACCGAAGCCTTTGTCGGGATGTGGCGCGACCGCGAGGATATGCGCGACAGTTCGGCTTGGGTTCGCAATGTCCGCGAAACACATTGGGGCAACCGATAGCATGGCTTTGACTATCGTGGACTCAGACATTTTGATTGACGTGGCGCGGGGCGAAGCGGAGGCGATTAACTGTTTGTTACGTCTTGAGAAAACCTCGACTTTAGCGATCAGCGCCGTGACGCAAATGGAATTGGTGGTCGGTTGCCGAAACAAAACAGAATTGAGAGACCTTGAGAAGTTCTTGAACCGTTATCAAATTCTCAAAATCACCGGTCAAATTTCTGACCGTGCAGTTGATTTATTGCAAAGGTATTTCCTGAGTCACGGTTTGTTGATTGCCGACGGGCTAATCGCCGCTACTGCGCTTGTTCATGACGAAGCGTTTATTACAAAGAACCAACGCGACTTTCGTTTCATCGCAGACTTAAATTTACTGCCTTATTCGTAATTACAAACACGCCGACGAAAAGTCATTCCAACCGATGCCTCTGGCGAAGCTGTTCCGTTATCTCAAGCCGCCAGAGAAATTGAAGGGTTTAGCTGATGCCGAAGAAGCGTTTGACGGCGGCGAGGACGCCTGCGGATTCTATCTCTGCGGGGGCGGAGTCTTCGGATTTGGCTTTGAGTTCGGCGCGGCGTTCGGCGATGGTGTGGCTGAGGGCTTCGACAAGGTCGGGGTTGGTGTCGAAGAGGTGTTTCATCGCTTGAAAGCCGATCTCTAAAACTTCCGTTTCTTCGGCGGCGACGATGTTGGCGGTGCGCGGCTCGCCCGTGAACAAGGCCATCTCGCCGAAAAAATCCCCTTCATTCAGAACAGTCACAGTGCGCGGTTTGCCGTTGTCGTTGATCTGCACTTTGACCTTGCCTTCGTGGACAACGAACATGCTTGAGCCTTCGTCTCCGGCGCGGATGACCGTTTCGCCGGGAGCGAAGACGCGGCGGACGGAATTTTTAGCGAGCCGCGCGGTCTCTTCGGCAGAGAGCGGGGCGAAGATGTCTACGGCATTGAGGCGGTCTATGAATTCGCTGCCGTCTGCGCGCATCGCATCGCCTCTGACCTTGCGCTCAATTTGCAGCGTGCGCGTCGGGAAGGCAAAGTTGATTCCGGCGCGGCGGAAGGCATACCAGATTCTCTGGCGCACGAGCGCGTCCGTGTCGTTATATTTCGCGTAATCATCGAGCCAGTATTTGACTTCGTAATCCACGCCGCTGTCGCCCAGATTCCTGATACGCACGATGGGTCTGATCTTGGGCGAGACATTGTCTGCCTCGCGCACGGCCTCGCGCACGATGTGTATGGTCTTGGCCGGAGAATCCGTGTAGAGCGTGTTGAAGAAAACCAAACGCGCGTTCAGGTTGTCGCGCGGGCAGACCTCTATGGATTCCTTGCCCGCGCTGCTGTTGCTGATGAGCACGATGTGATTCTGAAAAGTGCGAATCTTGATGCCGCGCCACGTGATGCTCTCGACCACGCCGGAAAACTGTCCGACCACAATCACATCACCGACCAGAAAAGGCTTGTCCGCTTGCAAGGAGATTCCCGCGAAGAGATTGCCGAGCGTGTCCTGCAAGGCAAGACCGATGATGACACCGAAGATGGTCGAGGTCGCAAGGACTGCGCCGAGGTCTGTCGCCGGATAAAAACGCTTGAAGAGAACCGCAAAGATGATGATGTAAGCGATGATCGAAAAGGTGTTGCGCACCAGATTCGGCGCTTCATAGCCTTTGCGCAGGCGAAACCCGAATCCGAAAATCAGCGCATTGAGCGCCCTGATGACAATGATAAACAGGAACATCCATAACACTATCTTGGTAATCTTGAAAACATTGTCATAGGACGCGCCCGCCGCATCGTGCATCTGCGGGTCTCTCACGCCGTCTACGAAGTACGCGCGCAAGCTTGGCTCGAAGGAATAGACGAGCCAGAGAAGCAGCGCGACCAGCGCCGTCGTGATCAAAAAGATAATGAGATTTTTCTTGTAATGAGTGCCAGCCATAGCGTTTACAGATGCCGCCACACGGCGCGCCACAAGCAGATCATGCTTCTTTGAAGGAACGGGAAAGTACGAGAGCTTCTTGCGACAAGTTTTTACCACTAATCGGGCGAGTTGGCGAGCGGAAATTTGTCGCTTTAACTTTAAGTAAAACGAAAGAGATTTGGAAAGAGCGTCGACAAAATCAGAAGCAGAGAGAGAGTAGAGACGGTGATGGTTATCAGCCATGCAGCAATATTGTAGATGGGGCCGTTGGTATACTTGCCCATCAGCTCCTTTTTGTTGACGAGGCGCAAGACTGCTATCAGGACGACGGGCAGCAGCAGACCGTTGATGCACTGCGTAATCAGCAGCAGGCGAATCTGCGGCAAGCCCGGGATCATTGCCACCAGCGCGCCAAACACGATCAGAGAAGTGAAGATGCCCACAAAGATCGGCGCTTCGCGAAAACTTCTTGAAACGCCCTTTTCAAATCCGAGAGCTTCGCTCACAGAATAAGCTGTGGCCAGCGGCAGGACTCCGACCGCCAGCATCGCCGCGCCGAGCAAGCCGACGGCGAACAGCAGCTTTGCGTAGTG
>JACMLC010000187.1 GCA_014379795.1 Pyrinomonadaceae bacterium | reverse complement strand
GCTTCGCCGCGCTCCAAGAAGACTTCGGCGTAAAACGGATTAAGCGCAAACAAAAAAGAGTGAGGCTGGAAATTCTCTTCCAGCCTCACTCTTTTGCTTTCAAGCGTGACGTATAAAACTTTTACTCCATGCAAGCAAAGTCGCTTGACCTGACTTTTCCCTTCCTAAACTCAATGTCTTTGAGTTGAAGCGTCGGCGTTGCGGTTGGCAAATCCGCGCCCTTGGGTAGCAACCACAATTCTGCCGTCCATGATTCGCGATAACCGCCATTCATCCACACGAGCCGCGTTTGATTAATACCCCGTGTCCGCACGAGATATTCCATCATGCGCTCTGTACGCATCAAGGCTTCGCCGCGTCTCGGTCTTCGCGGTTGATTTCGGTTGTAACAGGAAGGATAGAGTCGCCCGCCGTAAAAGATAATGACTCCACGCGCCTCTGGATTGTTTTGCAGCTCGATTGCAAAATTATCCAATCTAGCCATCTCATCCTCACAGCAAATATCCGCGAACTCGTCAAACTTGCTGGCTGTTGGACGATCAACGACGGCAGGATAAACTGCCCCGGACATGAGACTGAGGATGATTACTAACAACAGCAGTTTTCTCATCAACATAGTTTAAGCCGCCTTCTATTAAATTTACCTGCTAATTATTTCCAGCCCTGCGCCTCTGCGCCAGCAGCTTTCCGGCGAGGGCGATCAGAATCCATGTGGCGATTGAGACGGAAGCGAATGACCAGCCGAGCGTGGCGATTGAATCATCAAGCGAGACGCCGACCAAGACCAGGAGGAGGCTCGCAAAGGTGAGACGCGCGCTGATGCGCCGTGCGCGCTGTGCCTGTTGCAGCCAGCCGTAGCGTCGCAGCTCCGTTGCCAGATAATCATCATCATCATTCAGGAGCGCGTAATAATCCGCCTCGCGCCGCGCAAAACGCGCCAAAGCTTCGTCCGTCGCGATGCGCGTCGCGCCGTTGTAATGATGTATCACATGCGCCAGCTTGCCGTTGCGCAAAGCGACATCGGCCAAGCCCATCTCTGCGCGAAAGGCGCGCGGGTTGACGCCCATCGCGCGGCGAAATGTTTGTGTGGCTTGCGATAAATCTCCGTACTCGAAAAAGCTCTCGCCGATGCGCGATAAAAGAACCGCATCATCCGCGCCGCGCCGCGCGGCCAATCTGAGCGCGGCACGCGCGCGAGCCAGCAGACGTGCATCCGCCATCGCGCTCGCCTGTGAGCGCAGGAATCGCGCGAACTCGTAAATCAACCAGCCATCCTGCGGCGTCATCAAGAGCGCACGCCTGAAAGCTTCTGCGGCCTGTCGCAAACGCCCCGCCGCTCTCAATTCATTAGCCGCGCGGCGCAAAAGCTTTGCGCGCTCCAAATCAACTTCGCCATGCTCTTCGGCGCGCAGGTGGCGCACGCCCCTTTTCGCGCCCGGCTGAAGATCGGAAGTCGCTCCCTCCAATACTTCCGTCGAAGCGAGTTGGAGCAGCTTGATTTTTGGATTTAGCGATTTCGGATCAATCAGGTAATCGCGCAGCTCGCAAGAGCGCGCGTCCAGCTTGTCGTCCGAGACGAGCGGAAAAAGCGTCGCCACCATATTCCGATAACTCTTACCGCTGGAAGCAAAAATGAAGCTGATTCCCTTGCCCGAAATCTCGCTGCGATAACGATAACGCACGCGCCCGCCGCGCCTCAGCGTCCGCACCGCCATCGTTTCAATACGCTCGATCTCATCAATGGACAATTCCAGAGCGCGCCCTCCCATCAGGCGCATCAGCAAGGGGACGAAGCCGCGCCGCGAGATAAATTGTCCATCAAAGACTACGCGGTCTGTGAAAGCGAGAACGGGAATGACCAGCCATGCAAAGACGAGCACCCAGAACGCAGCAACGTCCAGCTCTGAGCGTAAAAGGAGTGTGGCGGCAAAAGTTAAGGTGCAGAAGACTGCCAGATAATTACCGGGCGAGACGCGGACGCTGGCGAGACGCGGGCGTTTTGACGGCGGAAGAACTCTTTCGGCTGCGGCGCGAGCCACAGCTTCCGACGCCTGCATACGTGCTGTTTCGTTCACTTCGGTTTCAACGCTCCAACTTACCTTTCGCACTCGACCGGCGCTTCATGCGAGAAAGTGCCGCGACTGCGCCCCGGTTCAGTGTAACGTAAGTCCGCGAATTGTACGAGCAAATTGCTCAGGCAATCGCCCTCGACACGCGCCACCGGAAAGCGAGCGAAATCCAGAAAGACTCTCGCGCCTTCGTCCTGCGCCGCACGCTCATAAGCTTTCGCTTCAACGCCCCGCAATTTCTCGTAACGCACGGTTTCGCCGACGATTCTTTCTTCACCCGCGCCGCTCAGCGAAACATCAAACCGATAGGTCGCGCGCTCAGTAGTCGCCACCGTCTGCCACCGCAAAGGATTGGCGAGCGTCGGCATCGCGGCAATGTTGTCCGGCGTCTCTCCATTTTGCGAAGCGAGGCGCGCGGCCACTGTCTGAGCTTGCAAGAGCGCGCGGCGATGCAGCACAGAGAGCATCCCCCAGTAAGCGACCATCAAGACCAGCGCGGCCACAGCAATCGCGCCTCCCCAACGCTCTGCCAGCCGCGCTCGATGTGCGAGAAAGAAAAAGATGATGCCCGCGACCCACATGATGCGCGCGGCGAGCGGAATCTGAGAGCCGGGACGCAGCATCGGCGCAAACACAATCG
>JACMLC010000186.1 GCA_014379795.1 Pyrinomonadaceae bacterium | reverse complement strand
TGCCATTGAAGAATTAAATTCCGCTCAAACGTGGACAGAAGTTCTGGCGCGCACGCGCTTGCAGGCGCACACGCGCCATCACTTTGAGGATGAAATCAAAGCTGTCGGCGCGGTCTCGCACCTGCGCTTTAACATTTACCCTGACGGCGGCGTGAGCCGTCTGCGTGTGTATGGAACGATTGTGAAAGACAACGGCGAGTGAGCGGAGATGTCGCACAACTGAATGCGCTCTCGCGCGAGAAGGCTTTGGAAGCTTTCAAACAATGCTGCAGTTCTTTGAAGTGGGCGCGCAGGATGGTTGAAGAGCGTCCCTTTGAAGACATACGCGAATTGCTCTTGATGGCGGATCATGTCTGGTGGTCGCTCGAAGCGCAGGATTGGCTCGAAGCCTTTAGCGCGCATCCGAAAATTGGAGAGAAAAAAGCTGCTGCCGAAATTTCAGAGTCAAGCCGCTGGTCTGAAGACGAGCAAGCGGGCGCACGGCGCGCAGCCAACGAGACTCTGAACGCTCTGACAAAAGCCAATCATGATTACGAGCGCAGGTTCGGCTACATCTTTATCGTGTGCGCGACCGGCAAGAGCGCGGAAGAGATGCTGGCCTTGCTCCAAGAACGTTTGCAGAACGAGCCAGCAACAGAGCTACGCATCGCCGCCGAAGAGCAAAGACGCATCACGCATCTGAGGCTGGAAAAGCTGCTGAATAATAGTTAGCCGCGAAAAGTCACAAAAGACACAAGACAGGAAAGCTGCTATTCAATAAAATCGCTCGTCTGTAATTTGCGCTTCTTGTGCTTTTTTGCGGCCATTGAGTGAGTCTGAATCTTTTAATTTTATGGGCGCAATCACGACACATGTTTTGGATATTTCAAGAGGCCGTCCGGCGAGCGGTGTGCCCATCTTGTTGGAAATCTTCTCGGATAAAAACGAATGGAACGAGCTTGGGCGCGGGGCAACTGATGCGGACGGGCGTCTCAAAAATCTTCTGCCGTCAGGCGATGCTTTGAGGCCGGGAACGTACCGGATTACCTTCGACACCAAAACATATTTCGACGCGCAGGGTACGGAAGGCTTTTATCCGCAGGTGACGATAGTGTTTGTCGTGCGCGACGCGGCGCAGCATTATCACGTCCCGCTGCTGCTCAGCCCTTACGGATTTTCCACTTATCGCGGAAGCTAAAAGATGAGAATAAACCCCAACCTTAGCGAATGGATTAACCTGATTGCGCGTTGGATACATGTCTTTACGGGTATCCTGTGGATCGGGCAGACGTATCTCTTTACGTGGCTCGACCACCAGTTGACCGCAGAAGAGGCCGCGCTGAAAGAGAACGAAGCCGCGCAGGTATGGATGGTTCACAGCGGCGGTTTTTACGTCGTCGAAAAGCGTAAGCAGGCGGAGCTGACACGCAGGCTGCACTGGTTTCGCTTCGAGGCCGCGCTGACGTGGCTGAGCGGGATGGTCTTGCTCGTCCTTGTCTATTACATGGGCGGCGCGCTCGTAGACCCGGACGTGCGCGACATCAGCGTCGGCACAGCGACGGCAATCGGCGTCGGCCTGCTCATCCTCGCATGGATTGTGTATGACCTGCTGTGCCTGACGCCGCTCGTCAAGCACGAGATGCTGTTCGCAGTCATCGCTTACCTCTTAGTCGTGTGCGTTGCGTATGGTCTGACACATGTCTTGAGCGGGCGCGCGGCATACATACACGTCGGCGCGATGTTCGGCACGATCATGGCAGCCAACGTCTGGATGCGAATCTTGCCCGGACAAAAACGCATGATCGCGGCTATGAGAGAAGGCACGCAGCCAGACCTTGCTTTAGCGACGCGCGCCAAGCAGCGTTCCAAGCACAATACTTTTATGGTCGTGCCGCTCATCTTCACGATGATCAGTAATCACTTTCCGACCGCGAGCTACGGGCATGAGTACAACTGGCTCATCCTCTCGGCCTTGATTCTGGCCGGATGGATTGCCGCAAAATTTATCAGGCGAGCCTAAGCATGTCAGAACCGCCTGCGGTAGCGGGCGGGTTTTTACCGGCGTTGAGACCCGCCCGCTACCGCAGGCGGTTCTGACCTGATGTAAACATTTCTTTTAATGTGAGGAGAACACCCCCATGAACCCTCGAAACCTGCTCATCACTGCGACATTACTTATCTCATCGCTTCTCTTTGCGTTCCTGCCTCCGACCGGAAGTAGCGCGAACAACACAGATGTTGAGACGGCAGACTATCTCTCTGCGCCGGAGAAGGATTTGATACGTGAGATTAATTTGGTGCGCGCCAATCCGCAGCAGTACGTCGCTCACTTGGAGCAGATGAAAAAGTATTAC
>JACMLC010000185.1 GCA_014379795.1 Pyrinomonadaceae bacterium | reverse complement strand
GGACAGGCGCGACGCCGTCTCCGACCTATCGTTTTCACTTGGGAATGGCACTCGCCGCGAAGGGCGATAAGGCTGGCGCGCGGCGCGAGCTGGAAACCGCGCTCGCGCTCGGAAAGCGCGCTTCATTCGCCGAAGCTGAGGAAGCGCGCAAGACCTTAGCGACATTGTAAAAGCGTCCTGAACAGCTCAGGCAGAAAGTATTTATGAGAACCACTACGGCAGCTTTAGTTCTGGCATTGATGCTCAGTCTGACCGCGCTTTGCGTGCTGAACTTGAGCAGTCGCCGCGAACCGGCAGCCCTGTTGATCGTCGGCGCGATTCTGACCGGCATCGCCGGGCTTGTGCGCCGCCACATGAAACGCAGCCGCGCTTCCGAAGAAATTCTCTGAAGCGCATTTGATAATTTCCTGCGCCTCGCAAAGCACTGAAAGAGCTTGCCCGCTCTATCTTGCACGAAGCGCATGAACTCGAAAGTAATGAGTGATGAGAAAGATGCTATGTGCCTTTAACTCATCACTCATCACTCACCACTGTTTTTAAGGAGTGCCGCATCATGAGCGTTGATTTTCGCCAGCGAACCCCGGGCGAGTACGCACAGATTCTCTGGCGTCGCAAGTGGCTCATCATCCTGCCCGCCATCGCCATCGCCTGCGCCGTCGCGTGGATCGTCTGGAGCCTGCCCAATATCTACGAATCAACTACGCTCCTGAGCGTGCGTGCGCCGACGATTTCGACAGGGATGGTGCCGCAGCTCTCCAACGAGGATTTGTCGCTCCGCATCAACAGCATCAACAAGCAGGTGCAAAGCCGCTCGTCGCTTGAGCCGCTGATCGTCAAATACAACTTGTATGCGGACGAGCGGCAAAAGGGCGTGACGATGGAAGAGCTTATCGAGCGGATGCGCAACCGCATCATGGTGGATATAGAGGAGCGCGAAGATAACAACGTTCCGGGCTTTCGCATCTCGTTCAGGGGACGCGACCCGCAGGCGACGCGCGCCGTCACGTCCGAGCTGGCGAGCAAGTACGTCAACGCGCAAGCAGAGGACGCGCAGAGCATCGCCAAGCAAACGATAGAATTTTTCAAGAGCGAGCTTGAGAAGGCGCAAAAAGAGCTGGACGATATTTCTAACTCGCGTCTGGATTACATGCTGGCGAATGTCAATCGCCTGCCTTCGAGCGCGCAAGCTTTGATCGGCCAGCTCAACGGCCTTCGCGAGCAGCAGAAGACTTTGATTACGGAGATCGGGCGGATGCGCGACTCGCGCACGCTGCTCAGTCGCACGCTAGGGGATTATCAGGAACAATCCGAACGCGATAGCACGGTCGAAGCAGAGGGCTTGAACAACCCGCGAAATACTCCTGCGTGGGGGATGCTCTCCAGCCAGAAAGCAACGGTCGAGTCCGAATTGCAGGAGATGAAGGTCACGCTCAGGCCGGAGAATCCCGACCTCAAGAAAAAGCAGGCGCAGCTTGATTCCATCTTGCGTGAGATGAAACAGTTGGAAACGGACGCGGATGCCAAAGCTGAGCGGATTAAATCCAGAGTGAACAACAACGCCAGCCTGCGCGTCAAGAGCATCGGCTACGAGATCGAAAAACTGGACAGCGAGATTGCGCGGCAGGAAGGCATTCTCGCGCAAGCCAACGGACAGATCGCGGAGATGCAGACGCGCATCAACAGCGTTCCCGATGCGGAAGTCGCGCTCGAAACCATGAACCGCGATTACCAGACCAAAAAAGCTCTCTACGATCAATTGCTGGAAAAGAAACGCGATGCGGATTTGGCCGCCACCGTGCAGATTAACGCGCAGGGCGAAACCATTCAGGTCGTAGACCCTGCGAATTTGCCCAGCGCGCCGGTCGCGCCCAAACGCCTGACGCTGATCGGACTCGGACTCGGACTCGGACTCGGCGTCGGCTTTGCGCTGGCCTTAATGTTTGAAGTGCCGCGCCTAATGACGATTCAAACTTTGGATGATGCGGCGCACTATACGAGCCTGCCGGTGCTGGCTTCCGTGCCTGAACTGATGACGCCGCAGGAGGCTCGCCGCCTGCCGCAAAGACGCGCGCTCTGGCTCGCCGCCGGAGTCTTAGCGACCATCATCAGCATTCCGCTGCTCGCGTTCGCGCTCAAGCTGTCGCACATCTTTGACCGCTTTGTTCTGTAAAGGATGAAGGCGGAAGGATGAAGGATGAAATAAAAGCTATTTTGTCTTTACTTCATCCCTCATCCCTCATCCTTCATCCTTCCACTTGCCCCGGAGGTTGATAAGAGAGTGTATAGAGAATTTTACGGACTCCAAGAGCTGCCCTTCGCGCTGACGCCCGATCCGCGCTTTATCTACTTTACGCCTTCGCACAAAGAGGTGATGGCGAATTTGCATTACGGCATCGAAAACGGCAAGGGCTTGATTGTCGTGACGGGCGAAGTCGGAACGGGCAAGACGACAATCCTGCGCTGGATGCTGGAACGTCTTGATCGCACGGTGCTGGTGGCTTACGTTTTTAACCCGCGCCTGACCGTGCCGGAGTTTTATCAATACTTCACAACCCTGCTCGATGTCAGAGAGTGGGAGACGAAGTCAGAGCTGCTGATTCAGCTTGGCAAGACACTCGAATCGCGCCACGCGCGCGGGCTTCGCACAGTGCTCATCATTGACGAGGCGCAGGGACTCTCGCCATACGTTTTAGAGGAGATACGCCTGCTCTCAAACTTTGAATCCAATTCGGCAAAGCAGTTACAGATCGTCTTGACCGGGCAGCCGGAATTGCGCGAGGTCTTGAACACGCCGGAGCTGCGCCAGCTCAAGCAGCGCGTCGCCCTGCGCGGGCAGATTAAGCCGCTGCCGAATGTTGATGAGACAGAGAAATATATTTTCGCGCGCCTGCTCGTGGCCGGAGCCGAGCGCACGGACATCTTTTCGCCGGGTGCGGTTGATTTTATCTTTCGCTGCTCCGAAGGCATCCCGCGACAGATAAATAATCTTTGCGACAACGCGCTGCTGACCGGCTACGCGTCGGGCGAGCCGACCATCGGGCGCGCGATTATCGAAGAGGTCGCAGAAACTTTTGACATGCTGCCGCGCTCGGATCGCGGGCGGCAAATGGGCGAGGAGCGCGAGGCTCCCGCACGAATTTTCTCAGCCGCCGGTCGCGCGGAATTATGGAACGCCGGAACAGGCCATTTATCATCCGGCAGCTCATCAGCCGCAGCCTCTCCGCTCGCCATGCGCGAAGAGGCTGTCGAAGCCGCACCCGGCGCGGAAGAAGTCGGGACGGCTTTTCGCCGGTCAGGACTAACGGGGGAGTAACTCATGGGAAGAGTTTATGAAGCATTGACAAAGGCTAACGGCAATGGCAGCGGTAACGGTGCGCGCCGCAAGCCCGATGACAATTCAACCAGCCGCAACGGAGAGAACAAGACTGCTGCGATACCGCCGCCGCAGGCCGTAGCTACTACGGCGCAAGAGCCGCATCCGTGGGATTTTTCTCCGATCTTTAAAAGCTCTGCGGCGGTTTCAGTCTCAGCGTCCACTGCGCACACCGAAGCAACCGGCGGGTCGGCACTCCCCGGCGGAGGAGCATCGCGTGCTGCTGGGGCAACTTTGGACGCTGCCGGTTCGACGCGCGTGTTGCACTGTGTCTCACAGGACATCAATGCAGCGCGCGTCGAGCCACACTTGGTCGCTATCACACAACCGCGCTCGGCCTACTCGGAAGAACTCCGCTCGCTTCGCACGCACGTCATACACCTGACGCAGCGCAAGAAGATGAAGTCCATCGTCGTCACCAGCACCGGCGTCTCCGAAGGCAAGAGCTTGACTGCGCTCAATCTCGCGTGGCTGCTCGCGCAAACGGACGGGATGCGTTGTCTTTTGATTGACAGCGATTTGCGCCAGCCGTGCCTGACGGAATATTTGGGGATTGAAGAGGAAGACGAAGTCGGGCTGTCGGAAGTGATGGGCGGCGAGGTGACTTTAGAGCAGGCGATTCGACGCCTGGAGCCTTCCGGCCTGTATCTGTTGCCCGGAGGGGCTGCGCGCGACGATGTCGCGGAGCTTCTTTCGGGGCCAAAGTTCAGCAGCATTCTCGATGAGGTGCGAGACCTTTTCGACTACATCATCATAGACGCGCCGCCGCTCGGGCTGTTCACGGACGCCACGGTTTTGATTAATCGCGCGGACGGCGCGCTGCTGGTCGTGCGCGCGAGCAAGACGCGTTATGCCTTGGTCAATCGCATTCTGGACACTTTGCCGCGCAGCCGTATGCTGGGCGTCGTCCTGAATCGCAGCTACGAGCAATTGACCGAAAGCAATTACTACTATCGCCGCGACCGCCGCCCGGATGAAACGATCATCGCCCGCGCCAAGCTGAAAGAAGAGGAACAGGCCATCTCTTGAAGAACACGCGCTTTAACGCACGCACAGCCCTGCTGATTCTCGCCGAAGCGATGTTGCTTTTCGGCGGCATGATCGTCGCTGTCTACGTGCGTCTAGGCTCATTCGATGCTGACTATGAGCTGATTGAGAAGCACGGCTTTTATAAAGCGGCGCTGGCGTCTGTCTTCTGCCTGAGCGCGTTTTATCTTTACGACCTTTACGATTTCGTCATCATGCACGACCGGCGCGAGCTGGTCTTGCGCCTGATTCAAGCGTTGGGTCTGGCATGGATGGCTCTGGCTCTGGCTTTCTATGCCATCCCCGCTCTGATGATCGGGCGCGGAGTTTCTTTAATCGCTTTGCCGCTGGCTCTTGGCTTGATGGTCGGCTGGCGGCTCTCGATTCACTGGCTGCTCGGGCATCCGCACATAGGCGAGCGCATCATCATCGTCGGCTCAGGCGAGATGGCCGTCGAGACCGCGCGCGAAGCTCTGGAAAGACGCGACGCGGGCTATCGCATCGTCGGCTTTACAGACAACGACCCTGAGATGCTGGGCAAGAGCCTCATCAACCCGCGCGTCATCGGCCTGACTTCGGATTTGATGGAGATCGTCAAGCGCGAGAACGTAGACCGCATCGTCGTTGCGATGGGCGAGCGGCGCGGGCAGTTTCCCGTCGAGCAGCTCCTGAAACTGAGTTTGTCCGGCGATGTCTTTATCGAAGAATGCGGTTCGTTTTACGAGCGCGTGACCGGGCGCGTGCATCTTGGAATGGTGCGCCCCAGCCTGCTCATCTTTTCGGGACGCGGGCGGCAGGCACGGCTCAATGCCTTTACGCGAATGGCTATGCACCGTGGCGTCGCGCTCATCGGCGCGCTCTTGTCGCTGCCGATTGCCATCCTGACGGCGATTCTCATCAAGCTCGAATCCAAAGGGCCTGTGCTTTACAGGCAAGAGCGCGTCGGAAAAAACGGGCGCAAGTTTGTCTTGATGAAATTTCGCTCGATGCGTATGGACGCGGAGAAAGACGGCCCAGTCTGGGCGCAGGACGGAGACGACCGCGCGACGCGCGTCGGGCGCATCATCCGCCGGATTCGCGTGGACGAGATTCCGCAGTTCTGGAACATTCTGCGCGGCGACATGAACTTTGTCGGGCCGCGCCCCGAACGCCCGCACTTTATCAAACAGCTCGCGGAAGAGATTCCCTACTACGAGCAAAGACACCTGATCGCGCCGGGACTGACGGGCTGGGCGCAGATCAAATATCCTTACGGAGCTTCGATCGAAGACGCGCGGCAAAAGCTGCAATATGATCTTTATTACATCAAGAATCAAAACTTGTTGCTCGATGCCGCGATACTGTTCGAGACGATCAAAACGATCATCTTCAGTCGCGGCGCACGCTGAAGAAGGTAAAAGTAAAAAGGTAAAAGGCAAAAGTAAGAATTACATTTTGCATGCTCTGGCTTTAATTGTCTGGAG
>JACMLC010000184.1 GCA_014379795.1 Pyrinomonadaceae bacterium | reverse complement strand
TAAGAATTATGGCAACAGTTTTAAGCAATGAAACTTTACAAGACGAAATCGCCGTTTCGGTGGCTCAAGTGTTGGCTTCAGCGAATCGTAAAGCGAAAGAGTTGGGCATTGACGTGAAAGCAAGTCTCATTACCGTTTCGCAGCATCTGGCGAAAGACGTTTGGCTGTGGCGCGTGCACTACGGCGCGAGAGATTACGTCGCGCGGCGCGGCGGCGATTTGATGATAGACATTGACCCGGCAGATGCAATCATCAAACAAATTTTGCGGGGGCAGTAATTGGAAATGATGCTCGATTCGACTAAGGACAGTGTCAATGAATTTATTGAAGCTTTTGATGCCAGCTTTGCCGAAACTAAAAATTGAAAAGGAGACCTCACATGCCAGCAGTCCCAAACAAAGTTGCGGAAAGAATAGCCGCCGGAATTAAACGTTTCCAACCCATAATCGCATCGGCTAAGTCGCGCGACGTTGGAGAATCCGACACTGTTATTATCGTAACTGACATGTTGTCGGAAGTATTCGGCTACGACAAGTATTCCGAAATAACATCGGAAACATCCATTCGTGGCACTTGGTGTGATCTCGCTATTAAGCTAGATGGTGCGATTGAGTTTCTAATTGAGGTTAAAGCAATTGGCTCTGAGTTGAAGGATGCTCACACCAAGCAAGCGGTTGATTACTCAGCCAATCAAGGTACTGATTGGGTCATCCTTACGAACGGTGAGATTTGGCGCATTTACAAAGTTACTTTTGCCAAGCCCATTGCTCACGAACTTGTGCTTGAAATCAATTTCACTCTAATGAATTCTAAAAAGTCTAGTGACATTGAGCTTCTTTATCATTTAACTAGAGAAGGGTGGCTGAGATCGGCACTTGGCGAATTCCATACGCAGCAACAAGCTTTGAGCAGATTCTTTTTGGGAGCGATAATTCTAAGCAGTCCCGTGCTAGAAGTTGTGCGACGTGAATTAAGAAGATTCTCCCCAGATGTAAAAATCAACACAGAGCAAATAACATCGGTGCTGATGCAAGAAGTTTTGAAGAGAGAAGTTGTGGAGGGCGAAAAAGCTGATGAAGCTCGAAAGAAACTTAACAAAGCTGCAAGTCGGTTATTAAGGACTAAATCATCTAAGCCCGCCAGTGCTCGCCCTATCTCGCCCCCTATGGGTCCAGTCGAACCTGAAACTGAACAGGAAGAGTCGAAGGAGATAGAACAACGAAATGAAGACGCTGATTCGTAACGGTCGCATCATCACCGCTGTTGATGACTACAAAGCAGACATCTTGATTGAAGACGAGACTATCTCCGTCATCGGCGCGAAGCTTGAGATGGAGGCTGACCTCGTGATTGATGCTGCCGGAAAGCTGTTGATTCCCGGCGGGATTGACCCGCATACGCACATGGAATTGCCGTTCGGCGGGACTGAGGCGTCGGATGATTTTCGTACCGGAACGATTGCGGCGGCGCATGGCGGGACGACGACGATTATTGATTTCGCGGTTCAGTATAAAGGTCAAGCCCTCATCGAGGCTGTGGATAACTGGCACCAGAAGGCTGAGGGCAAGACGGCGATTGATTATGGCTTTCATCTCATCACGACGGAATTGGAAGACAGCCAGATCGAAGAGATGTATACGGTGATGGATGAAGGCATCACGAGCTTTAAGATGTTCATGGCTTATCCGGGAGTGTTTCTGGTTGACGATGCGACCATCTTTCGCGCGATGAGTGCGGCGGGCGAGCGCGGCGGCTTGATCTGCATGCACGCGGAGAACGGCGTGGTCATCAACGAGATTATCAAGCGTGCGCTGGCAGCAGGAAGAACCGCGCCGAAGTATCACGCGCTGACTCGGCCCACGCGAGCCGAAGCAGAGGGCGTGCATCGCGCGATTGCGATTGCGGAGATGGCTGAAGCTCCGGTGTACATAGTTCACTTGAGCTGCGCGGACGCGCTCGAACAGGTGCGAGAGGCAAGAGATCGCGGGCTTCCGGCTTTTGCCGAGACCTGCCCGCAGTATCTTTTTCTCTCTTACGACAATTACGAAGAGCCGGGATTTGAGGGCGCGAAGTATGTGATGACGCCGCCCTTGAGAGAGAAGTGGAATCAGGCGGAGTTATGGAAGGGTTTGAAGACAGACGACCTGCAAGTCATCTCTACGGATCACTGCCCGTTCTGCATGAAGGAGCAGAAGGAATTAGGCCGCGACGATTTCTCGAAAATTCCGAACGGCGCGCCGGGAGTGGAGCATCGTGTGCCGCTTATCTACAACGGCGGCGTAGTGGAAAATCGAATTAGTCTCAATCGCTTCGTTGAGCTTACTTCCACAGCCGCCGCCAAGATGTTCGGCCTCTTTCCGAAAAAAGGCACGATTGCCGTCGGCTCTGACGCGGACATAGTGATTTTCGACCCCGAAAAGCAGCAGACCATCAGCGCAGCAACGCATCACATGAACGTGGACTATTCCGCGTATGAAGGCAAGACCATCACGGGCGTCGTGGAGACTGTGCTGTCGCGCGGGCGCATCGTGATTGAAAACGGCGAGTACAAAGGCAAAGCAGGTGACGGGAAATTTTTGAAACGCGGAACGTGCGTCAATATCTGATGAAAGAAAAAGAATCGGTTTATCTTGAAACCACGATTGTCAGCTATTTGACGGCTTGGTTAAGCCGCGATTTGATTCGCGCCGCGCATCAGCAAGTTACGCAGGAATGGTGGAACAATAGGCGTGTGGACTTTGTGTTGTTCATTTCCGAATTTGTGATAAATGAAGCGTCGGCGGGCGACGCTGAAGCGGCGGAAGAGCGGCTTGAGGCTTTGGATGGACTCGCTTTGCTTGACGTAAATTTAGAGGTAGAAAATCTGGCAAAAAAGTTGGTTGCTAGTAAAGCCTTGCCGGCGAAAGCAGCAACGGACGCTTTGCATATCGCCGTTGCTGCGGTTCACGGCATTGATGATTTGTTGAGTTGGAATTGCAAACATATCGCCAATGCGGAAAGGCAAGATGCAATTGAAAAGGTTTGCGAAGAAAGCGGATACGAATGCCCGAAGATTTGCACACCCGAAGAATTGCTTGGAGGTAAAAATGACATGGAATGATGAAATTGTTGAAGAAGTACGTCGTGTGAGGCAAGAGCACGCGGCAAAGTTTGCTTACGACATTTCGGCAATTTGCGCCGACATCCGCCGCCAACAAGCCGAAAGCGGGCGCGAAGTTGTTTCGTCAGCCGGTGAAAAGACGGGTAAAAATGAACCGGATAAAAAGGAGTCCGATTTATTGAAAACCGCCTAACCAAAAACGGCAAGCACAAGGCAAAGCGGGTGACGGTAAATTTCTGAAACGCGGAACGTGCGTCTCTATTTAATTGATAGTCGCTGATGAAGGAGAAGCTATGCGGCGGTTGATCTTTTCTCTGATGCTCTTCCCTCTTATAGTATGCGCGGCTTCGGCGCAGGTAGTTCCCGACAGGCCGCTGATTACCGTCACAGGGCAAGCGGAAATCAAAGTTATCCCGGATGAAGTCGTCGTCACGCTTTACGTCAACACGAGGGATAAAGTCTTAGCCAACGCCAAAAAGCAGAATGATGAAAAGGTTAAGAAGACGCTCGCGCTAACGCGGAAATATCAAATCACGCCGGAGAATGTTCAGACCGCATCCATTAATATCTCTACGGAATACAGCGATAAATTGGACGGGGATGGCGATATCGCCAGCAGGGAATTTCTCGGCTATCTGATCTCCCAAAAAATCAGTTTTGCCTTAAGAGATTTACCGCGACTGGAGAATCTGCTGTCCGATTTGTTTGAAGCAGGCGTGAATAATATAGACGATGTGGATTTCCGCACGACGGAGTTGCGCAAATTTAAGGACGAGGCGCGCGCTATGGCTATCAAAGCGGCGCAGGAAAAAGCCTTTGCCCTGACCAGAGAGATAGGCCAGACGATTGGCAAAGCTTACGCGATTCAGGAAGGCGAAGTGACTTCGGCCTATGCCAACTTTTCCAACGCCGTCGGCGTCTCTTACAACGGCAACAGCGGGCGTCGTGGCAATGCTCAACCCACCAGCACGACGCCATACATCGGAGAGACCATTGCTATAGGCCAGATCAGCGTCACAGACACCGTGACCGTCAGCTTTGAGCTAAAATGAATCTTCGGAGAACGAAGCTTCTCCGGCTGAAGAATTATGAGCGAAGCAATCCAATATGAGGACGGGCGCGTCGAGTTAAGACCGGAGGTGTTGCAGGAAATCTCCCGCAGCCCGCTCTACAACGAAGACCTTGCGCCCGTGCCTATTGAGAAGCGCAACTGGACGACTTACAACTATGCCGCGCTCTGGATCAGCATGGCGCATTGTATCCCGACTTACATGCTCTCTTCGGGGCTGATTAGCGCGGGGATGAACTGGTGGCAGGCGCTTGTCACTATCCTGCTCGGGAATACCATCGTGCTGATCCCGATTCTCCTGAACTCGCATCCGGGCACTAAGTACGGCATTCCCTTTCCGGTGTTCGCGCGTGCGAGTTATGGGACTATCGGCTCGAATCTTCCGGCGTTGATGCGCGCCATCGTGGCTTGCGGTTGGTTCGGCATACAGGCATGGATCGGCGGGCAGGCTTTGCAAACTTTTTTCGGCGCGATTATTCCGTCATGGCACACGCTGCTGGGCGGGGCTATCGGCGGGCACACGCCTACGGAATGGATTTCGTTTCTGTTGTTCTGGGCGCTTAACATTTTTATCATCTATCGCGGTATGGATTTGCTGCGGCATGTAGAGAATTGGGCTGCGCCGTTCGTCCTGGTGATGACGGCAATCCTGTTAGGATGGATTGTCTGGAAGGCAGGCGGGTTCGGGCACCTGTTTCAAGAGCCGGGAAAGTTTCGGAGCTGGTCTGAGTTCAGGCCGATTTTTATTCCCTCGTTGACAGCGATGATCGGATTCTGGGCTACCCTGTCACTAAACATGCCGGACTTCACGCGCTTTGGCCGCAGCCAGCGCGAGCAAGCAGTCGGCCAAGTCGTAGCTTTGCCGACGACGATGACCGTCTTTGCGGCGATGGGAATTATTATTACTTCCGCCGCCGTGATCGTGTTTCCCCAGATGCCCTTGAACGAGATTTGGGACCCCGTCAAGCTGGTCGGGCAATTCAGTCAGGCGTGGGTCATAGCCATCTCTATGTTCACGATTGTGGTCGCGACGCTCTCTGTTAATATCGCTGCCAACGTGGTGTCGCCTGCCAACGATTTCGCCAACGCTTTCCCGCGCTGGATTTCGTTTCGCACGGGCGGTTTGATAACGGGCATCGTAGGCATCCTGATGCAGCCATGGAAACTGCTTGCAGACCCGACGGGTTATATCTTCGCGTGGCTGCTCGGATATTCAGGCGGCTTAGGCTCGATTGCCGGAGTGCTGGTGGCGGATTACTGGCTGGTGCGAGATAAGAAGCTTGTGCTGGCAGACCTCTACCGCACGCGCGGCGTTTACACTTATGCTCTGGGTTGGAATTGGCGCGCCGTCGTCGCGACTCTACTCGGATGCGCGCTGGCATGGATTGGATTAGTCGTGCCGAGGCTCAGGCCCATTTATGATTACGCGTGGTTCGTCGGCTTCGGCACCTCGTTCATCGTCCACTTGGTCTTAATGAAATTATTGCCGCCACAGCTTTCAACGGTAGCTGAAGCGGAGGCAGGATAAAGAGAGGGACAATAGGTGAAGAGGGAAACAGGTAAATAGGAAGCAGGCAGCGAGTTGCTTTCTTACCCATTTCCCTATTCACCTTTTACCCCATTACCCTTGTTTTCCATAATGACATTAACAAAGGAACAAATTTATGCCACGAACAGTGAAATGCGGATTGATACAAGCAACCCATGCGGGGCCAACCGATGCGCCGATTGAAGAGATCAAACGCGCGAACATCGAAAAGCATCTCGGCATGATCGAAGATGCGGCGCGGCAGGGCGTGCAGATTCTCTGCATGCAGGAGGTTTTCACGACTCCTTATTTTTGCGCCGAGCAACAGACGCGCTGGTACGAGGCGGTCGAAAAAATTCCCGACGGCCCGACCGTCAAGCTGATGCAGGAAACCGCGAAGAAGCATAGCATGGTTATCATCGTGCCCATCTATGAAGAAGAGATAGCGGGCATCTATTACAACACGGCGGCTGTGATTGATGCTGACGGCAAGTATCTTGGCAAGTACCGCAAGAACCATATCCCGCACGTCGCTCCCGGTTTCTGGGAAAAGTTTTATTTCAAGCCGGGGAATTTGGGTTATCCTGCATTTGATACGGCCTATGCGCGCATCGGCGTTTATATCTGCTATGACAGGCATTTCCCTGAAGGCGCGCGGATACTCGGCCTCAACGGCGCGGAAATAGTCTTTAATCCATCTGCCACAGTCGCGGGGCTTTCCGAATACCTGT
>JACMLC010000183.1 GCA_014379795.1 Pyrinomonadaceae bacterium | reverse complement strand
GACGCTTCAAAACTGCGTTTTGAAGTCTGGAGTCTGAAGTCCGGAGTCCAGAGTCTGTGATTGAAATATCACTTTGAGATTCTGAATCTGCCTTTGACTCCTGACTCCTGACTCCTGACTCCTGACTGTTCTTCATCGGTCTTTCATAAAGCGGAGCTTCGTCGGTCAGCGCGGCGACGGGGATGTCTGCGACGGTTTCGCCTTCGTGAATGACGACCATGCGCGAGCCTTCGCGGACGCGACCGATGACGACGGCGTCCAGGTCCCACTTGCGAAAGATGTCAACGACCTCTCTTTCTCTGCCTCTATGCGCGACGATGAGCATGCGCTCCTGCGATTCGGAGAGCAGCATCTCATAAGCCGTCATCCCTTCTTCGCGCTGCGGGACGAGCGAGAGGTCTAGCTCGATGCCAGTGCCTGCGCGAGCGGCCATCTCGCATGAAGATGAAGTCAGGCCAGCCGCGCCCATGTCCTGTATGCCTGCGACCGCGCCGCTGCGCATCGCTTCGAGGCAGGCTTCCAACAGCAGCTTTTCCAAAAACGGATCGCCCACCTGCACGGTCGGGCGTTTCTCTAAAGCCTCTTCGTCAAACTCTGCCGAAGCCATCGTCGCGCCGTGTATGCCGTCGCGCCCCGTCTTGGCTCCGACATACAGCACAGGGTTGCCGATGCCCGTCGCTTTGCCGAAAAAGATTTGGTCGTGGCGCACAAGCCCGAGCGCAAAGGCGTTGACCAGAGGATTCAAAGCATAAGCATCATCAAAAGCGACTTCGCCGCCGATGGTCGCGACGCCGAAAGCATTGCCGTAATGCGCGATGCCTGCGACGACGCCAGCGAGCAGCGAGCGATTGCGCCGCCCGTGTTGCGGATGGTCTAAGGAACCAAAGCGCAAGCTGTTCATAGACGCGATGGGACGCGCGCCCATTGTGAAGATGTCGCGCAGGATGCCGCCGACGCCTGTGGCTGCTCCCTGAAACGGTTCTATAAAAGACGGATGGTTGTGCGATTCGACTTTGAAGGCGGCGCACCAGCCGTCGCCGACATCAACCACGCCCGCGTTCTCTCCCGGCGGCACGATGACGCGCTCGCCCGTCGTCGGCAGTCTTTTCAGATGGATGCGCGAAGATTTATACGAGCAATGCTCAGACCACATGACGGAAAAAATGCCCAGCTCTGCAAAGGTCGGCTCGCGCCCCATGAGTTCGCAAATACGTTCGTACTCGGCTTGCGTTAAATTGTGCGTGCTGATGATTTCAGGAGTAATCATAAGGCAGTGATAAGTGATGAGTGATAAGTGACAAGATAGAAAAAGAGATTTTAGCCTGTCACCCGCCGCTTGTCACTTGGAGCAGGTTTCAAAAACAGCCTGAGCAAGGGCAAGTGTATTTGCTGTCCTTTGCGTCTTTGCGCCTTTGCGGGAGATTAACAGTTCCCGCAAAGGCGCAAAGACGCAAAGAAGAGAAGCGCGTTTGAAAAGTTAGTTCTTAGTTATCGAGTCGAGAAGGGGGCGGAGTTCCGCAGGCTTGACACGTCCGGTGGTCTTAAAGACCAGCTTGCCCTGTGCGTCGAAGAGAAAGGTGATGGGCAGAGCGATAGCGCCTTCCCATTTCGCATCAACGGCTTCAATTGCAGGAATCGGGTCGGGCACGTTCAGGAGGTAAGTAGGAATTTTTTCCGCTTTCATCTCGCGCAAAAATTCCGGGACAACCGTTTTGATGTCCGCCGGGTCATCCATCGAGATGAAAATCATTTCCAGCCCGCGCTTGCTGTAATCCGCTTCGATGTGCAGGAGGTCTGGAAATTCTTCGCGACAGGGCACGCACCACGTCGCCCAGAAGTTGATGAGACGCGGTCGCGCCGGAGACTTTGTCCCGTCGCGCTGCAAGAGCTTTTTCAGACCTTCCAAGTCAAGCTCACGCACGACGACCGGGGACGCGTCCACGGCCACCGCCGAAGCCTTCGCTTCACCCTTGCGCTCCTGCTGCGCGAAAACGGCGTGCGATGCGGGCGCACGCCGCTCCATATTAATTGACACGAAAGCCAACGCGACGAGCGCGAAGAAAAAGATGCGTTTCATCTGCTAAAACTTACGCTCTCTTGATCGAGCAGCCGAAGGCGGCGGGTTCCGTGTTCGCAATCGGCTTGCCGCCGAGCATCGCATCCAAAGCATCGCGCAAGTCGTTCGATTCGATGTTGACGCCGCTCTTTGAATTATCAATCCGCCCGTGGAAGACGAGCTTGTTGTTGGCGTCGAGGACGAACGCTTCGGGCGTGACTTTCGCGCCGAGCATGTCCGCGATCTTGTTGCCCTTGTCCTGTAGCATCGTGAACGTCAGCTTATAGTCGGCTGCGTGAGCCTTCATCTGGTCAACATTCTCGGTCGCGTTAGAGTTGATGCCGATGACGTTGATGCCGCGCGCTTTGTAATCCTGCGCCAGCTTTTCCATCCGCTCGTTGTAAGCTTTGACGACGGGGCATTGCGCGGAGGTGAAGATAAAGACCGTGCCGTTCTTGCCCTTGAGCGCAGAGAGCCACTGGTCTTTGCCGTCCATGTCGGCCAGCTTAAAGTCTTTGATGGTTGCGCCGATGGCCGGAGCCGTCGAAGACATTTCATCTGCGCCTTTGATGCTGGTGTTCGGAAGGATGAGCACGCCGATGAGCAGCGCGAGAGCCGTGAGTGCGGTCAAATACTTCTTCATAAAATTTCAGAACTCCTTTTCAAGATGCGTAGCCGGTGAAAGCCAAGCTTAACAGCGATATGTGACGGGTGACAAGCGGGCAGTGACGAGCCGGAAACCACCTGTGACGAAGCGCAGGAATCCTGTGATGAGCGGAAAGATAAAGATGATGAACGGAGAAAGAAAGAATGACATAAAAGAGCGAACAACCCTTAGCGTTCTTTGCGCGTCCCCTTAGCGTTCTTTGCGGTTAGACTTCTTCTGCCTTCTCAAGCGTGAACAGCCAGAGCATGCGATTCTCTTTTTCATCGAAAATATGTTTGCCCTCAACCACGCGCCAGAATCCCATGTGCTGCCAGCGTCCAACCGCTAGCTTGTTAAAGAGCGGCACGCTGTGCCCGCTCTCGATGGCAGCCAGCAGCGCGCGATTGCCGGGACTCAAATGCTGGTCGCCCCTGCGGCCTTCGCCCGTGTAGTAAATGCGATCTTCGGATTCGCTCTGCCAGTCCGGGTAACAGGGATTGATGCGCCCGAAGTCCGTCAGCAAAGAGACGAGCCGCCCTCTGCGCTGGTAGACGCCATTCCGTATGCGATGTGTGCGATTGACTTCAGCCCATGAGAGTAAGGATGAAGGCGGAAGGGTAGAGGATGAAGGAGATGCTATTGAAGATGAACGGCTCAGGCTCAATAGCATGCCTTTCATCCTTCCGCCTTTATCCTTCATCCTTGCTTTTCTAATTCCATCGCTGCCAGCGTGGCGGCGAGCGAGCGGAAGATGTCGCGCCCGTCGGACGAGCCGAGGAGGTCTTCGCAGGCGCGCTCAGGGTGCGGCATCAAGCCCAAGACGTTGCG